>JBAXXB010000006.1:0-42212 GCA_037128115.1 Bacteroidota bacterium | reverse complement strand
GCTGACCAAATTTGTATTTCAATAGCATTTTCATTGTCCCCTAAAAAATATTTCAGTGGGAAGTTCTGTTTGAGTTGCTTGAACAACAGTTCTATTTGCCATCTTTTCTTGTAGATCAGAGCAATTTTTTCGGCTGACAAGTCAAAATTATTGGTGATGAACTCAAACAAGCGACCATTTTCGCTATCCCAATATGCAATTCGCCTGGCAAGGTGCTTTTCCTTCTTTTTGTCGCCATAGTTCAATACGATTTCTTCATCTTTAAGGACACCTGAATCGGAATCATCTGGAATATCGAATTCTTTTCGGGCTTCATAGATCGCATTATCTTTTAATCTTGTAACATACCAGATGGATTTGGAAGTAAACTCCTGATATTGGGCATAATCAACATATCCCTTGTCGAACGTGATGATTGACCCCGTAGCCAGATTGAGTACTTCCTTCAGAAAGGTATGGTCGTGCTTTACAGCTTCACTGTATCGAACCAGACAAGGAACATTTTCGCTGGCTTTTATGATCGTATGTGCTTTTATTCCGCCTTTCTTCCGTCCTTCTTTCGGATTGCGGCCAACGCCCTTCAGTATGTCCTTGAATAAGGATATTGTCGTGGAATCCATAACATATAGCCGCTTCATATCTACATCACTTAACCGGCTGTCCGCTAAATCTGGCGCATGTTCACGGTAAACACTCATATAGATTTCCCCGAACACCTTGCTACTGCGTCTTAGGTTCGCTTCTGAAAAGGTGCTGCGCCTGACCAAATAGGAAAGACCTAAATGAGATAGCTTATGCGAGTTGGCCAGCAATCCCAGTATGACTTCTCTAATTGAATGATAGCCCTCAAAAACAACAAAAAGCATAACAACCATATGGTTATAAGTAGAAAACTTCTTTACATAGCGTTCAGCATTATGCAGTTTGGCTATGCGTTTAACATCTCCCTTGTCAATGAACTTTATCAACTGATTAAAAAGCGGCTGTCCGCTAAAATTTGTACTTTTACCCATGGTTACATTTTTTGCTTCGTAACTTCAAAGGTAACCTTACTGGGTTAGCCGTAAAAAGCTAACCCGGTTTTATTTTTTAACCGGACAACAGTGATTCATATTACAAAATACAGAATTACATTACCACCTTTTATGCAACCCAAATTGGGTGTTTAAAGGAGAATTTATTGTACAAATGAACGATTAGAGTTTACGAAATCCCATATCAGATATGCTTTTTAATTCGATACAGTTTTTAGTATTTTTTATAATTGTAACTATTTTATATTTTCAGCTACCACATAAATTCAGGTGGTTGTTGCTTTTATTAAGTAGTTGCTATTTTTATATGGCATTTGTACCTATTTACATCGCTATTTTGGGGTTTACTATTGTGATTGATTATTTTGCAGGTATTTTATTAGAGATATCGCAAGGTAAAAAAAGAAAGCTTTTTCTAATTGCAAGTTTAATAGCGAATATAGGTGTTTTAGCAATTTTTAAATATTACAATTTCATTAATTTAAACCTTGATAAAATATTTCACATCTTTCAGCATAACACACCATTACCATATTTATCCATTTTACTTCCCATTGGTCTGTCATTTCATACTTTCCAGGCAATGAGTTACACGATTGAAGTATACCGTGGCAAGCAAAAAGCAGAAAGGAAATTTGGGATTTATGCTTTGTATGTAATGTTTTATCCACAGTTAGTTGCCGGTCCAATAGAACGTCCGCAAAATCTTATACATCAATTTCATGAAAAGCATGATTTTGATTACAAAAGATTTAAAAGTGGCTTAATGCTAATGGCATTCGGGTTTTTCAAAAAAGTTGTGATAGCTGATCGATTGGCTATAATGGTAGATGATAGTTACAGTAATGTTAATTCCTCAAGTGGATCAACTTTATTAATATCTACTTTTTTTTATGCGTTCCAAATATATTGTGATTTTTCCGGTTATTCTGAAATTGCAATTGGCGCAGCAAGAATTATGGGATTCAATTTAATGGATAATTTTCGTTCGCCATATTTTTCAACTTCAATAGCTGAATTTTGGAAACGTTGGCACATTTCACTATCTACATGGTTTAAAGATTATTTATATATTCCATTAGGTGGCAATCGGGTTTCGGTTCCTCATTGGTTTTTTAATTTATTCATTGTTTTTGTGATAAGCGGACTTTGGCATGGTGCAAATTGGACTTTTATAGTTTGGGGAGCATTACATGGGTTCTATTTAATATTCGCCATACTTAAAGACATGTTTTTAAAATCACTTAAAATACAATTTCCCAAAGGTATACTTATTCATTCTTTAAATATAGTAATTACTTTTTCATTAGTGATGTTTGCTTGGGTTTTTTTTAGAGCCGAAAATATCAGAGAATCATATAAAATTATTTCAAAAATTATAAATTTAGGCTCATATACAACTATTTCTCTCAATTTAAATTCAATCGAAATATGGTTTTCTGTTTTATTAATCATGTTATTATCAATAAAAGAAAAGTACTACAATATCATAAAGACTAATAGTAATTTTTCATTTTATTCGCAATTTATTTTTATAATTTTTCTTTGTTTTTTGTTTGGTGTTTTCAATGAAAAACAGTTCATATATTTTCAATTCTAAAATATGAAAAAATCATTCGCTTATATTGTCCTTTTGTTTTTCCTTATAGTCTATACCGTATGTTCGGGTGTTTACATGAGAGATGTTACGCTTTTCAAATGTTCAAGCAACTCAATTTTCGGTTCCGATAAATATAAATATGGCGATTTATTTGGAATGTCATATTTCCCAAAAATAAAAGAATTATCTTGTTCTGATAGTCTTGATGTTCAAATTGAAAAATTTCCAGCCTTAAATAAAATCACTTTATGTTTAGTTCATGATAGTTATTTGGGTGAGAGTTTCTTGAAATCTAAAAATCAATTTATAGGGGTGGATACCATTTATGATATTGAATATCCTTGGTGGAGAAATAAGCAATCAATCCCAATTCAATTAGATAGTACAAAAACAAATGTATTAGTTTTTGAGATTGTAGAAAGACATATAAATAATCTTAGTATTGAAATTGCTTTAAACTTAGTGAAATTTGATAATACTACTGTAAAAGAAATTAGCACAATAAATTTCTCATTTTTAAAGAGAATAAAGAAAATTATGTTTAATAATTACGTGAATGCAAATTTGGAATTTTTTCTTTTCGATTCCAGAATTTTCACACCCTTTAAAGAATTAAAATCGTTTATCAATTACACATTTTTTCATAGAACAAATACAGATGTTTTTCTTTCTAAAAACTCGAAATATTTAATCTATTCTCCGACTAAATCATCTATTCAACATAAAGTAACAGATGGAGAAATTGCTAAAACCGTAAATACTTTAAATGAAATTTATAATTTTTATAAAAACAAAGGATTTGACGAAGTCTATTTTTCGATAATCCCCAACCCTGTAAGTATAATAAAACCAGATTCCAGGGATTATAATAATTTAATACCATTAATTCAAAATGATCAAAATTTAAAAATGCAAATGATCGATATATATTCGCTTTTTAAGCATACAAATTACAATATTTATTATCATTCTGATACACATTGGAATAAAAATGGGTTTCAACTTTGGGCAAATGAATTTAATAGAACGATAAATGAAAGTAAAAATAAAAATAAATAGTATCAAGAATATAGATGTCATTCAGGGTAATACAAGCAAGTATATATAGCAGGGAGGTCTATCAGGTAGGTTATATAAGGAAAATCGAAAATGTTAAATATTTCAATATGTCATTAAATCACAAGCAAATAGAAGTCAATTTTTTCAAGTCGGCACTGGCAAAGGAATCACAGGTAATGCCAACTCGGGAAGTTCTTTCCTGGTTAAATCAACAGAATGAAAACACCAAAACCCTTATTAAACAATTGCCATTGACTGAACTAAGGTTATGGAACTACAACACTGATACAGGCCGGATTGATCACGCAAGTGGAAAGTTTTTCTCAATAGAGTTTATTAGTGTTCATACCAACTGTGGCATACTTGAAAACTGGATACAGCCTATTATAAATCAGCCCGAAATAGGCTATTTGGGGATTCTGACAAAAAAAATCAATAATGTTTTGCATTTTCTTTTGCAGGCAAAAATCGAACCTGGCAATCTGAATGTAGTTCAGCTGTCGCCAACATTACAGGCTACCCGCAGTAACTATACACGTGTCCATAAAGGCAAATCTCCGTTGTATCTCGAATACTTCAACGGGCAGAAAAATGTTAATATATTGCTTGATCAACTTCAATCGGAACAAGGTGCCCGGTTTCTGAAAAAGCGAAATCGGAATTTAATAATTGAAGTTGAGGAATACGAAATACTTGATATTCCTTCTAACTATATTTGGCTGACTTTAGGTCAGATAAAAGAGCTGATTACTTTTGATAATGTGGTTAATATGGATACCCGGACAGTTATATCCGCTATTCCGTATGGCTCCTATGATACAAATACACTTAGCTATTTTTCAGCGATTTTTGATGCCCATTTATATAATTTTAAGCTGTTGAATTCCATTTTGAATCATGATCAGCATTTGAATAGTCTCGACTATATTATATCATGGATAACGGACCTGAAATCAAAGTACTGCCTTGAAGTCAGAAAGTCCTCGCTTCAGGAGGCAGGTAGTTGGTTCTATGATGGTCTTTCGTTAGTTCATGATCAGAATAAGTATTTTGAAGTTATCGGGGTCTCCATTGAAATTGATAACAGGGAGGTTGTTTCATGGGACCAGCCAATGATTAAGCCTGTACAGGAAGGAATAATAGCATTCGTAGTAAAGTCGATAAATGGTGTATATCATTTTTTAGTGCAAGCTAAAATAGAGGCTGGCAATTTCGATATAGTCGAATTTGCTCCTACTGTGCAATGTCTGACAGGAAATTACCGAAAGGGACTGAATGAGTACAGTGTACCTTACCTTGAAGTTGTTATTACCGCAGCCGAAAACAAAGTATGGTATAAAGCAATGCAAAGTGAAGAGGGCGGGAGATTTTATAAGGAACAGAATCTGAACTTGATAATTGAAGCAGATGACGATTTCCCACTCGATATTCCGGAAAATTATTGTTGGATGACGTTAAATCAAATTTTGGTATTTATCAAATTCAATAATTACTTCAATATTGCTGCCAGAAGTTTGATTTCAGCGATTTCATTTTAAAAATATAAATCAATGGCCGACAAAATAGTAAGAATAGGAATCCTTGGATGCGCTAATATTGCCCGTAAATCAGTAATTCCTGCAATATTGTCACTTTCAGGAAAATACAAATTAAAATACATTGCGAGCCGAACTGCCGAAAAAGCCGAATCCTTTGCAAAAGAATTTGAATGCAGTCCAATTGTTGGATATGAAGAATTGATCTATTCAGATGATGTGGATGCATTATATATTCCACTACCAACAGGAATGCATAAAGAATGGATTAATAAGGCATTACAGGCAGGCAAGCATGTTTATTCTGAAAAATCTATAGCATATTCATATCATGAAGCCCAGGAAATGGTAAATAACGCAAGAGGAAAAGGTTTGGGTTTGATGGAAGGTTATATGTTTCTTTACCATTCACAACATTCCGAAGTTTTTAAACTTATAAATAGCGGTAGCATTGGCGAAATACGCCATTTTTATAGTTCGTTCGGATTCCCACCTTTGCAACCTGATAATTTCAGGTATTCTGAAAATATGGGAGGTGGGGCTTTACTGGATGCTGCGGGCTATACCTTAAGAGCTACTCATTTTATAATGGGTTCAGAGTTAGAGGTGAAAGCAGCAACACTACATATGGATGCATCAAAGGGAACAAATATCTATGGTAGTGCCTTTTTATCAAATTCAAAAGGCATCGGAGCAACAATTGCCTTTGGTTTCGACAACTTCTACCAATGCAGATATGAAGTATGGGGCGAACTTGGAAAAATAACAGTAGAAAGAGCTTTTACCGCTCCTCCAAACATGAGTCCCAAAATAGTTTTCGAGAACACTGCAGGTCTTCATGTCATTAATGCTCAGCCCGATAATCATTTTATACGTTCATTTGAAGAGTTTTACAAGCTTATTACAAAAACAGAACTAATGGAAAAACATTATTCGGATATTCTTTCTCAAAGTCAATCGTTAGAGTTAATTCGGGAGTATAGTAATTGAAAATAATGAATAATCTCGAGATATCAGTTATCAGCCCGGTTTATGGAGCAGCAAGCCTATTGCCGGAACTCGTTGCCCGTATTGACAAAACTCTTTCAAAAATAACCTCTGAATATGAGATTATACTGGTTGAAGATAACAGTCCCGACAACAGTTGGGAAATTATTAATCAGATAGTTGAAACCAACGATAGGGTTGTCGGACTAAGTTTAAGCCGGAATTTTGGTCAGCAAAATGCACTAACGGCTGGGTTCGATTATGCAACAGGTGATTATATTATTACACTGGACTGTGACCTCCAGGATGAACCCGAAAACATAGAATATCTATATCATAAAGCTCTGGAAGGTTACGAAATTGTTTTCGCCAGCAGAGTTGATAGGCAGGATGGATTCATTAAGAAAACCGCATCATTTCTTTTTTATAAAGTTCTGGGGTATTTAACAGAAACCCAGCAAGATAATTCTATTGCAAATTATATCCTATACAGCAGGAAAGCTGTTGATGCTATGGCAAAAATGGGCGACTATTACAGATATTACCCTATGCTCAACAAATGGGTTGGTTTTAAGTCGGTAAAACTTTCTATCTCTCATGCAAAAAGGAAAGACAATATGTTATCTTCATATACTTACAGGAAACGATTAAGATTGGCCTTTTCAACAATCGTTGCTTTTTCGGATAAGCCTTTACGTCTTATACTAGGATTAGGATTTATTTTTGTTCTTCTGAGTTTATCCGTTGCCTTGATTCTTGTAGTCAGGTACATTACAATGGGACACGAAGTAAGTGGGTGGTTGAGTGTTTTTTTATCAATCTGGTTTCTGTCAGGTATTACCACCATAACACTGGGTCTAATAGGAATTTACATTGGTAAAATATTTGAAACTGTTAAAAATAGACCAACTTATTTAATAAAAGGTATTACCAGAAAATCTTGATATGAGAGCTCCTGACTTGAAAGGGAAAAAGATATTTGTAATAGGTGCTAACGGCTATATCGGGCGGCATCTTGTTAATAGTCTTATTAGGAAACAAGCAGATGTTCTAGCTGCTGACATTCAACAGTTTTCATTAAATCCATCAATTCGATATGTCCAGATCGATATTTCAGACTCAACATGCCTAAACGAAGTGAATTGGGATTTCGATCTGGTATTCAATCTTGCTGGCCAAACAGGTACACATTCAGGTTTCGAAGATTATGAAAATTTTACTATAACAAATGAAATTGGATTGCTGAATTTATTAGATAGAATCCGGCAATCAGCATTCAGGCCAAGAATTATTTTCCCTTCAACCCGGCTGGTTTACAAAGGGGCTGACTTTCCACTTAGCGAAAAGGATGAAAAGGAAGCAAAGACGGTATATGCTGTTAATAAGTTAGCAGGTGAGCAGTTTCTTAACGTTTTTCAAAATTATTTCGGTATCAACTATACTGTTTACCGCATTTGCATTCCGTACGGAAATACTTTTGATTCAACTTATTCATTTGGAACAACTGGCAATTTCCTGAATCAGGTAATAAAAAATTCAGAAATCATATTGTATGGCGATGGCTTATTAAGAAGGACTTTTACCCATATTGAAGATATATGTGATCAGATTATTCTAAGTTCAATAAATAAAGTGTCAGAAAATGAGACATACAATATAATAGGGGAAGAATTCAGTTTATTTGAAATCGCAGAGATGATAGCCGAAAAATTCAACTCAAAGATACGATTTGTTGAATGGCCCGAGCAAGATAGATTAATAGAATCAGGTCATACCGTTTTTAATAGTTCAAAACTCGAATCTACATTCAACATAGTAAATAATATTGGATTTAAAGATTGGCTTACTACATTGGACTCCAAATAATATGACTTTAAAGCAAAATTTTCTAAACAATTTCCTGGTTAATGAATTCCGAAGTATCATAAACTGGAATAAATTAAGGCCGATAAATGGTATACCTCATGGGCACTTCTATTCGCCAATTATTTCGAAAAATGATATGGCGATTTATGAAAAACAGCTAAACGAAGATTATTCAAAAGATAGTATTCAGGGTATAGATTTGAATTTGGAAGAACAATTATCTTTAATAAAATCATTCTCTGCTTATTATAATGAAATTCCGTTTCCGGAAACCAAAAATAATTCTTGCAGGTATTACTTTTGCAATAATTCATATTCCTATACGGATGCGATAATTTTATATTCCTTTATCCGACATTTTAAACCTGAAAGAATCATTGAAATTGGCTCTGGATTTACTTCTGCTTTAATGCTGGATACCAAGGACCATTTTCTGAATGACCTTGAATTAACATTCATCGAACCCTATCCTCAACTTTTGTTTTCGCTTTTATCCGAAAAGGATAAAAAAAACTGCAAGGTATTCATTACAAAAGTTCAGGATGTTGCATTAGCTGAATTTAAATCACTGGAAGCAAATGATATTCTGTTTATTGATAGTAGTCATGTATCTAAAACCGGTAGCGATGTGAATTTCGAAATATTCAAAATATTACCAACACTTAAGCCCGGTGTCTTCATACATTTTCATGATATTTTCTACCCGTTTGAATATCCTAAAGAATTGGTATACAAAGGATTTAACTGGAACGAAGATTACTTACTCAAAGCATTTTTAAGTTATAATGATCATTTCAAAATAGTGCATTTTTCACAATACATCCATAATCATCATCCTTCTGCTTTCAACGACATGCCCTTAGCCTTTAAAAACAGCGGAGGCAATCTGTGGATAAAAAAAATTAAATAGTGGCCAATTATTGTGCGACTCTCCGTAATCATATCACTATACTTTCGCTAGCTAACAAGTGAAAATGAAAGAACCGCATATTTGCATCATTGTATTAAATTGGAATGGATATAATGTTACACGTGATTGTTTGCTCTCATTACAAAAAATCAGTTATCCCCACTATACTATAATTTTAGTTGACAATGGCTCTACGGATAATTCTATTGAAAAGTTATCAAAGGAATTCCATCAGGTTGACTATTTCCCCCTGGACAGAAACTATGGATTCACCGGGGGCAACAATAAAGGTATTGTTTATGCTCTGAATAAATATAATCCCGATTATTTCCTGCTGTTAAATAATGATACTGAAGTATGTACTGATTTTTTAGATCAACTGCTTCAACCTTTTCTTTCCCGGCCATCTGTTTATGCCACGGTTCCAAAAATATACTTTTTTGATAAAAAAGACAGCATTTGGTATGCTGGTGGCAAGGTGTCACGTCTTACAGGTATCGTTACAGAATATGGGAAGCATCAGAAGGACTCAAAGGCGACCTCTGTGCAGAAAACTGTTGGTTTTATGAATGGATGTGCAGCCTTATTAAGTAAAAAAGCAATCCTTGAAATAGGCTTACTGGATGAAATCTTCTTCGCCTATTCCGAAGATACGGATTACAGCCTTCGAATAACAAAATCGGGGCACACCATAGTATATGTTCCTGAATCTGTAGTTTATCACAAAGTAAGTTATTCATTCCGGAATAATGCAAATTGGTTTAAGTTTTACCTGGCTAGCAGGAACCTTATTCTCTTGCAGCGCAAGCATCTGGATACACTCTTATTCCCGATTTTTATTCTTTGGTTTTCAATACGATGGGTCATCTACCTTTCACTAAAATTAACTATTAAGCGCCAGTTTAAATCTGTTCTGGCTATTTTTCAGGGAGTTTGGGATGGGCTTACCTCTAAAAAAAGATATGGCTTATAGTATCGTGAATACTTAGCTAAATGATGATAAATGGGCAATTCAAAACAGGCAGATAAACCTATACTTTTTGTACATCAAGGATTTGAATTATACGGTTCAGATAAAATGCTACTGTTAAATGTAAAAGCAGCCAGCATAAAATATCCGGCAAGGAAGCTGGTAGTGGTGTTACCGAAGAGCGGAATATTGTCCGAACTCCTCGAAAATGAATACAATGTCGAGGTCCTGATAAAGAATTTAGGGGTTATCAGAAAATATGATCTGAAGCGTTATAATTTTGCTGCTTTTTTTAAAGTCTTTACCTTTTTCCGACTTTTACCTTTTATCAATTCATTTGATTTCGTGTATATTAATTCAATTGTTATCATCGACTATATACTAGCTACGCGCTTTGCAAAAACAAAGGCTTTTATTCACATACATGAATTACCACAGGGATATGCTTCAAAAATCTTCAGTAAACTATTGAGTTTTTCGGGAGCCCATCTTATTTTTATTTCATCTGCTTCGAAAAATGCATTTATCCATCTTAAAAACGCAAAACAAAGCATTGTTTGGAATGGAGTAAAGCCCCTTCAGCAAAGCAAACCGATTGCGGAAGCCCTAAACAAAATTAAGCTTTTGCTTATCGGGAGAATCAATTCATGGAAAGGACAACCTTTATTAATAGAAGCGATTGCCTTGTTAAGCGACACAGAGAAGAACATAATTGAGGTACAGATTGTTGGAGATGTTTTTATGGATCAACAGCAGCTGAAAACCGAACTGACCGAACAGATCTTTAAAAATAATCTTCAGGATAAAATTAAAATAAGTCCTTTTACAACCTCTCCTGAAGTGTTTTATAATTGGGCTGATGTCGTAATTGTACCATCTTTGTTACCCGAGCCATTCGGCTTGGTTGCAATCGAAGCCATGAGCCTGGGAAAACTGGTAATAGCAGCCGGTCACGGAGGTCTGAAAGAAATTATCACCCACAATGTTTCCGGGATGCTTTTTAAACCTGGTGATGCTAATGATCTATCCCATAAAATTAAAGAAGTGATTCAAAATCCATCGCTTATAACCGTATTAGGAGAAAATGGCAGGCGAAAATTTGAAACTAACTTCACTGAAGAAATTTATATAAAAAAAATAAATGAATTAATATAAAGTGGCACCCCGCTACTGCGCGAACAATCTCACTAAAGGTAATCCTTTCGCATGCTTTCCCAAACGGTTCACAACCTCATTTTTACAATCCCTTAGTGCGTCTCAGTGTTCTTAGTGCCTTAGTGGTTGCCGTAAAACACCAATAGCCCAATCTATTACCCCAGTTAAAGGACGTACCATCTCTCCGAAATCCTTTTGCATGGTTCCCTTATTTATACATCGCAAAAAATCATACTTTTCCGAAAGGGAGAAGCATTCCATATTTATACCTCTTTGCGAAACTCTGCGCAACCCTCTGCGGCTCTCTGCGGTTATTTTTCTGGCCTTTCTTATTAACTATACGACATTGACATATAACTCCTTATGATTTTGCACTTGCTGATTTTGAAGATTGGAATTCGCCCTTAACCTTAACCTCAGCCTCAACCTCAACCTCAACCTCAACCTCAACCTTTCAGAATTATCTTCCTGAGCCCCACAACCTTCCCTCGTAAAAAACGGCAATATTCTTCTCTTCTTGTATAATTTCTATCGATTCAGCATAAATTTGTACTGCTGAATTCAACAATTAATTTTTTTTTAGCAAGAGCATTATTCTTCAAAAAAACCATAAAATACGATGTTTATGGTTAACAAAACTAACCTGCTAAAACAATGAAAGAAGGAAGAAACACACAAGGTCAGTTCACCAAAGGCCATTCCGGCTTCAAGCCTAAGGGCGCAGTCTCCAAGAAAAAACAAACTTGAGTACCTGATCAATCTTATTTTTGAACAACTCTCATTAACTTTTGCCGAAGATTTCCAGTCACTGAAGCCTCGCCAGCGCATGAAAGTTTGGATGGATCTCACTAAAATGATAATGCCTAAACTTAAACGGGTACCCTATATACCGGATCCTCCCGAGGAAACTGAGAATAATGTTATATTTGAGGGCTTGTCCGACTAATAATTCAAAATTCAATTTTAATTCTGCTTACATGAAAAAACCTTCTTCTACCAAAATTCCGGCTCAAAGCAAGCAGGCCCCCTCAAAATTAAAGCCCACGTATTATATCCTGCTTTTTGCCTATCTTCTTATCCCCGCCTATACCCCCAACTTTTATACCCTCGATACCAACGGGCCTAAGTTTGTCGCTATTGCAATCCTTAACCTGGTCTCATTCTTCCTGTTTTTAACGGATAAAGATTTCAAACGAAGCAGTGGAATTAAGTCCGGGTTTTTCCTGAATTTTATAGGATTGGCTTATACCCTGTTTTTAGCCATTTCGCTGTTGTCGTTTTTCCAGGCCATCAATTTATCGGAATCCATAATCAACTTTGCGAAGATATCTTCTGTATTTGCCTCAACCTATGCACTCTATATAATTTTCAGCAGCAACCGGGGATATATTGTACATGTTGCCGTGGCATTGGTTCTGGTTATGTTATTCGACTGTTCTACCGTATTTTACCACATTTTCCAGTATGTTAACAAGCAGGTTGATTCTATATATGATATCAAATCGGTCTACTCACATAAAAACATACTCTCAGCCTCCTTATTCATTAAAATACCTGCAGCCATCTGGCTGATGATCTATACGAAAGGTTGGAAGAAAAACCTGGGTTACATAGGTAGCCTGCTCGGAGCCATTGCGGTTCTCTTTCTGAGTTCCAGGGCTTTTTATCTTGGTTTGGCTGCACTGTTTATTGCCCTGGCTCTGTTCTTTATTTCCAGGCATTTTGTACTAAAGCAGAAACTTTCTATTAAAAGAGTACTCGTATTTACCGGACTGTTTGTGATGGCAGTAATTACGTTTTCAGTTATTCAGCACTTTCTTTACCCTGTAAATAAGGACACTCAGCAAAATTTCAATACCGGTGTGGTCGAACGTTTATCCACCATCACCTCAGGTGAATCGTCTTCAAATGCCAGGCTTAACAACTGGAAAAGGTCGTTTATCATGATAAAGGAGCATCCTCTGCTGGGTGTAGGTTCAGGAAACTGGAAACTGCAGGTGCTGAAATACGAAGCGCCTACAGCCGATAACTTTATTATCAGCTACAAAAACCATGATGATTTTATAGAGGTGACAGCCGAAACTGGTGTTTTGGGTGGTTTAATCTACCTGTCCATCTTTGTACTCATATTCCTGCAATTTATAAAAGCAGCCCTGCGTAAGGATACAGACGAAGAAAACCTGAAGTTCCTTTTCCTCCCTGCTTTTGGTATACTTGCCTATAGTTTTGATGCCCTTTTTAATTTTCCAAACGACCGACCCGAAATCCAGGCGCTTTTTGCCCTCTACGTAGCCATGGGAATAGCCTTTTCGTCAAAAGATTTTTCAATGCGTAAGGCACTAAATCTTAAACAGCCTGCAGAACAGAAGAGTGGTTTAAGTCCTATTGCGAAAGTTACAATCGCTTTCACATTTATGCTGTTGTGCGAAACAGCCATTATCCTCTATATGAACGCTTTGTCACTGCATTACCAGCGTTTTGTATACCAGGACCAGAAAGCCAATAAATACAGCCAACCCTCTTCCTTTTTCAGTAATGGATTTCCTTCCATTCCCAACCTGAGCTGCGATGGCGCGCCGATCAACACCTACCTGGCCCGTTACCTGATCAACGAAAACCGCAGTGATGAAGCCGTAAGCCTGCTACTTAAGGATAAGGTGAGCCCATATGATGGCCGTCGCGAATACTACCTGAGTATGGCTTATGATAAACTGGGCAACCAGGACAGCTCCATATACTGGGGTCAAAAGGCGAATGGACTTAAGCCCTTATTGGGCAATATGGTGCAGGTTGTAAGTTCAAAACTATACAATTCCGGCCAGCAGGATAAAGCGAATAAAACCATTGAGCGATATCTTCAGCTGGTAAAAACCAATCCGGATGCCTGGCTTCAGTTAGCCAACCAATATATGCAGTCGGGTAATGAAAAAAGTGCATTACTTACCCTGGACTCGGCAGTAAAATACCTCCCTGGAAATGAAAATATCTCCAAATTCCAGAAGTCATTAAGCGGGAAAAAATACATCGAGCCGTATAAACCACTTTACGATCAGGCTATCAATTCGTTACAGGCTAAAAAATATGCTGAGGGCCTGAGATTACTCAATGATTTCATAAACAAGCGGCCTGAGTATATGGATGCCTACCAGAACAGGGCCGTTTGCCTGTATTATTTAAACCAATTCGATAAAAGCCTGGCTGATGTCGAAAAAGCGCTCAGCAGAAAAAGTGTAAATGAGGCATTTCTTATAAACCTGAGGGGGGTCGATAAGAGGGGGCTGAAGCAAATGGATGAAGCCTGCAAAGATTTTAAACTGGCAATGGATCAAGGCAATCAGGATGGCGCCACCAATTACCAGAGATTTTGCGGAAACGAAGCAAAAAAATAGGACTATTCACTCTAGGCACTTTAGCACACTTTAGGCACTTTAGCACACTTTAGGCACTCTAGGCACTCTAGCACACTCTAGGCACTTCAAACTTACAACTTCAAATTTAAAACCTTCACTAAAGCATTAACTCTCATCAACCTCCCAACCCATGAGCACAAATGATCCCGGTTTAAACAACATGTACTACCCTTCGAAAGAAGTTGTAAAAAAGGCCTTTATAAAAGACTACGACAGCCTGTATAAAAAATCCATCGAGAACCGTGAAGAATTCTGGGCGGCTGAAGCCAAACGCCTGGACTGGTTTAAAAAATGGGATAAAGTGCTCGACGACAGCCAGAAACCATTTTATAAATGGTTCACGGGCGGGCAAATAAACATCATTCACAACGCACTCGACCGGCATCAGAAAAATGCAACCCGTAATAAGCTGGCCATTATATGGGAAGGTGAGCCTGGTGATGTACGCACGTTTTCATACCATGCCCTTAACCGGGAAGTAACCAAGTTCTCGAATGTGCTTAGGGCCATGGGAGCAAAAAAAGGAGAAGTAATCACCGTTTATATGCCCCAGATCCCTGAACTGGTTGTTTCGATGTTGGCCTGTGCTAAAATCGGGGCCGTTCATAGCGTGGTATACGGGGGATACAGCGTGGAAGCCCTCGCAGAAAGAATTGAGGATGCCAAAAGCCGTATCCTGATTACAGCCGACGGAGGCTACAGGCGGGGCAAAGCTACCCAGCTGAAAACCATAGCCAACGAAGCCATGAAGCGCTCGGCAACTATTGAGGTATGCATCACGGTGAAACGCACCGGCGAAGAATGTTACATGGAAAACGACCGCGATTTCTGGTACCACGACCTGATGGGTATGCCTTTAGCCAACACAAACTGTTGTACCGAAAAAACCAATTCGGAAGACCCGCTTTTTATTCTATATACTTCAGGTACCACAGGAAAGCCTAAGGGTTTGGTACATACTCATGGAGGTTATTCAGTATATACTTCAACCACACACCGTTATGTTTTCGACATCAAGGCTGAGGACCGATGGTGGTGTGCAGCCGACCCGGGCTGGATCACCGGGCATAGTTATATTGTATACGGTCCTTTAATTAACGGAGCTACCATCGTGATGTACGAAGGTGCCCCTAACCACCCCTACCCTAACCGCTGGTGGCAGATGGTCGAAAAATACGGAATCAATATCTTATACACCTCTCCTACTGCCATTCGTGGCCTGATGCGTTTCGGATCATCCTGGGCCGACCGGCATGACCTCAGTTCCCTGCGCCTGCTCGGTTCTGTTGGAGAACCTATCAATCCCGAAGCATGGAAATGGTATTATGAAGTGATTGGCAAGAGCCGTTGCCCCATTATGGACACCTGGTGGCAGACTGAAACGGGCGGTTTCATGATTTCGCCTATTCCTGTCATGCCGCTTAAGCCGGGATCGGCTGCAAAACCTTTTTTTGGCAACGAAATAGCCATTGTAGATGATCATGGCACAGAAGTAAAAACCGGCGAAGAAGGCAACCTTGTCATCAAAAACCCATGGCCGGGCATGGCACGGACCATACTTGGCGACCCGGCCAGGTACGTCGAAAAATACTGGGAGAAGTATGCAGCGCAAGGCTGGTACCTGGCTGGTGACTCAGCCCGCAAGGACGAAGACGGGTATTATTGGATCATAGGCCGCATTGATGATGTCATCAAGGTGAGCGGTTATCGCCTGGGTTCTGCCGAAATAGAGAGCGCACTGGTTAGCCACCCCATGGTTACAGAGGCTGCAGCAATTGCACTTCCTGATGAATTACGAGGAAATATCATTCATACTACAGTGATCCTTCGCAACGGTATCGTAGGAACTCCTGCTTTAGCCGAGGAACTGAAAACCCATGTCGAAAAGGAAATCGGACCTATAGCCCGCCCCGCTTTTGTCGAATTTGCTGAGTCCTTACCTAAAACACGTTCGGGGAAAATCATGCGCAGGGTAATCAAAGCAAGGGCTTTAGGGCAAGATACAGGAGATCTTACAGCCCTGGAAGAATAGCGAAACCAGGTTTGGCGGCAGATGTTTTAAGGGGCAAATATTTGTTTGATTTATCTGGGATTAAAGGCTTTCGCAATGGTAAAATATCTAATTTTGGAAACCAAATCTGACAAAATGAAACAACTTCTTTTCGTAATTCTAATAGCAGCTTTTATCGCTGGCTGTGCCGGGAAATCTGCCGGAACTGATAATGCCTCACAGGCAACAACCACTGCTGTTGGCAATAAAACAATCACCCTTGCCGTTGAAGGCATGACTTGTACGGGCTGCGAAAACACCATACAGGAGGCTGTGACCAAGATTCAGGGAGTTACTGCTGTAAAGGCTTCCCATCTTGATTCGACCGCTGTGGTAAGTTTTGATCCTTCAAAAACCTCAGTTTCTGCCATTGGTGATGCAATCACCGAAGCAGGTTATGTTTTTAAAGGAGAAAAAACTCCGGCTGCTGCCAAATAGATAACAATTTGGAATATGTGAACTTCTGAATCTGAGAAGTTAATTCTTTCCCGGGTTTGAAGTTCACCTATTTTTTCATTTCTTGCCTGCCTGGCAGGTTGTTAGTCATAGTTTCCTATTCATCCGGAATAATTCACAGCAATAACATTGCCAATCAAAATATGAAAAAAATCTTACTTTTTTTACCCGCTTTACTCCTTTTAATGGCTTTTACGCGCGTATCGGCCCAAACGGTAAAAGCTGCTGCCGATACTTCACAGTATCCATACTGGATCACCATGATGCAGGACCCAAATGCCAACTTTTTCCAGATACAGAGTGCGTTCAATAAATACTGGGAAAACCGGCCAATTACCAGGGGGTGCGGATGGAAACCTTTTAAGAGATGGGAAAGCATGATGCAGCCCCGCGTAAGCCCTGACGGGCGTATGCCTGCACCCGATGCGGTTCGCAATGCTTATAATGAGTATATGGCTCAGCACGATAATGCGAAATCTGCATCCGGCACATGGGTAAGCCAGGGGCCCTTTGATCTTCCATCGAAAGGTTACAGGGGACTTGGACGCATCAATGCAATTGCTTTCCACCCCACCGATCCAAGTACCATCTATATTGGCGCACCAGCCGGTGGACTCTGGGTTAGCACCACCGGGGGAAACGATTGGACAACCACTACAGATGGGCTGCCAACCTTAGGTGTATCTGCAATTGCTATTGATCCCCACGATCCTAACATCATATACATTGGAACCGGTGACCGGGATGCCAGCGATGCTCCGGGCGTCGGCGTTATGAAAAGTATTGATAACGGCGCTACCTGGCAATCGGCAAATACAGGAATGGGGAATCGCATCGTAGGCGACCTTCTCATTGATAATAACAATTCACAGATAATATATGCAGGCACAACATCTGGTTTCTTTAAGTCCACCGATGCAGGCGCAACCTGGGTCGAAAAGGGTGGTTCGTTCAAAGACATTTGTTTTAAGCCCGGAAATACCAATATTATATATGGTTCACAGACAGGCAGTTTCTACCGTTCGACTGACGCCGGTGAAAACTGGGTCCAGATCACTGCTGGTTTAGCCGACGGAGCAAGAGGAGTAATCGCTGTGACTCCTGCTAATCCGGAAATTGTTTACTACCTGCTTGCACAGGGCGACAATGGATTCAAAGGATTATACCGTTCGACTGACGCTGGGCTCACTTTCACTGAAATGTCGAATTCACCTAACATCATGGATTGGTCGTGCGATGGTTCAGGTAGTGGTGGACAAGCCTGGTATGATCTTGCGCTGGCCGCCGACCCTGTTAATCCAAATATCATTTATACAGGTGGAGTTAATGTATGGAAATCGACCGACGGCGGTGCGAACTGGCAGATCAACGCTCATTGGTACGGAGGTTGCGGCGTTCCGGCCGTACATGCCGATCAGCATATTTTCACTGTTAACCCCCTCAACGGGAAAGTGTATATAGGCAACGACGGTGGAATTTACTGGACCGGGAATGGCGGAGCCCAATGGGTCGAAATCAGTACCGGGCTTGCCATAAGCGAGGCTTATAAGATTGGTCAGAGCGCCACGATTGACGATATGGTTGCCAACGGTTACCAGGATAATGGAACTTCTCTCTATGACGGAGGAGTCTGGGTTGCCATCGGCGGAGGCGACGGGATGGAATGCGCCATCGACCAGGTGAATCCTATGTACCGATACACTACTGTTTACTATGGAGCAATAAACAGGGTCATAGGTACGAGTGCCGCACAGATTGCAGGCAACGGGGTAAACGGTATTACGGAAGAAGGAGCTTGGGTAACACCTTTTATATTGGATGCAGCCGATCCGAATATTATGTTCATTGGATACAAAAATGTCTGGCGCAGTGTCAATATCAAAAACCCCTCCGCTTCAGGAGTAAAATGGGTCAAGATTTCTACCATCAACACAGGGAACCTTGAAGTGCTGAAACAATCGCCGGTGAACCGGGATTTGTTGTATGCATCAAGTGGAAGTGCATTGTACATCAGCACCAATGCTTTGCAGGAATCGCCCACCTGGGTAAATCTCACTTCCCGCCTGCCATCAGTTACTACCATTTCAGCAATAGAAACCAGCCCTTACGATGAAAATACGGTCTACCTGGTACAGGACAAGAAAGTATACAAGTCGACCGACAGGGCTATAACCTGGACCGATATCAGCGGGGGACTTCCTGCCATACATTATTCGAGCATTGTATACTATAAAAACAGCCAGGAAGGTTTATACCTGGGTTCAGATGCCGGGGTATACTATAAAGACAATTCCCTTGCCGACTGGGTTCCTTTCAGTGCCGGTTTGCCTGCAGCTGTTAAAGCAACTGAACTCGAAATATTCTACGATCCAACATCGCCGGCAGGCGACAGGATTAAAGCAGGAACCTTCGGCCGTGGAATGTGGAAATCGGATATGTATACAGTGGCCCCTACCGCCGACTTTTCTGCTGACCAAAGAATTATCCCTCCAGGTTGCCAGGTTAGTTTCAAGGACCTGTCACTGGGAGTTCCATTCCAATGGGCATGGAGTTTCCCTGGAGCAAGCCCTGTAAATTCAACTGTTAAAAACCCCTCAGGCATTGAATATGGTGCTGTCGGAGCCTATGATGTACAGCTCAAGGTAACCAACAATGCAGGCACACATACCCTCGTAAAACCAGGCTATATAGTTGTAAGCGATACGATTAAGCCTGTCCCCGGTTTCAAAGCTTCACCTCTGGCCTTTTGCGACATGAGCCAGGTAGTACAATTTACTGATACCACAAAATCATGCCCTTATGCCTGGAACTGGTCATTTTCGCCTAACACAGTGACTTATGAAAACGGGACCAATGCAAATTCACAGAATCCACAGGTGAGCTTTTCGCAGCCCGGATCCTATACCGTCACGTTACAGGCTGGCAACAGTAATGGAGCACGTACCCTGATAAAAACCGATTATATTATGGCAGGAGGGTATTATACCCCATTTACTGATAATTTCGAAAACAGCACTTTCGATAGTAAAGGTTGGACTATTGAAAACCCTGATAACCTGGTTACCTGGAGCATTACAACTGTTGGTGGAAATTCACCGGGGAACAAAGCTGCCTGGATGAATTTTTTCAACTATCCCACTCCTCCGGGCCATCGCGACAGGATGATTACCCCTCCTCTCAATTTTACCGGCACCAGCCCTGTTTTCATGACATTCGAGCACGCCTATGCAGATCGTTTCACTTCGATGTCCGATTCACTCATCATCTATATTTCCGAAGATTGCGGTACCAGCTGGGTAAGGATTTTTGCTGCAGGTGAAAAAGATAATGGCGCATTTGCCACCGTTCCCAAACAAACAACCTCATTTACACCTGCCGTTGCCGATGACTGGTGCGGCGGTGGATGGGGCAGCAAGTGTAATGTGATTGATCTTACGGCCTGGGCCAACAAACCCAATATCAAAATAGCGTTCGAAGGGTATAACCGCTTTGGCAATAACCTGTATATCGACAACATTAACATTTCGAGTACTACTGCGATTGGGGAATACCAACCTGCAGATCACAAAATTATGATTTATCCGAACCCGACTTCCGGTTTAATCAGCATCTATTCAGGACAAAATGTTGAAGACCTGACAGTTTCATTCTTCAATGCGCAAGGTTCACTGGTCATGACTCACAAAATTAAGGCGACCTCTCATTTGCTGGAAACAATGGATATGAGCAGCCTGGCAAAAGGAGTCTACCTCGTTAAAATAAACGGAAACCACACGCTGGAACAACAAAAACTGATCATCAGGTAAGCATTTCACTGATTCATAGAAAACCCGCTTCCAGGCGGGTTTTTTTATGCCAAAAAATCTCTCTCGTTTCGGTTGCAGTTGTTTGTTATCTTTGCAACGAATTAAAACCTATGCAGCTTTATTTTATTGATCCCGTTACAACTCAGGTTCCTTGCACCATCATGCTTGGAAACGAGGAATCGTTTCATTGCATCAAGGTGCTTCGCATGCGCATCGGTGACACCATTCACCTGACTGACGGTAACGGTAATCTGTACGAAGGGCAGATCATGGCTCAGGATATCAAAAACTGCCCTGTCATGCTTCACTCTGTTGTACCAGGCTTCGGCAAACGGCCATTTCGTTTGCACCTGGCTGTTGCCCCAACAAAAAACATAGCCCGTTTCGAATGGTTTCTGGAAAAAGCCACCGAAATAGGAATTGATGAAATCACACCCCTGGTTTGTGAACATTCCGAAAGAGTCCAGATCCGTACCGACAGGTTACAAAAGATTATTCTTTCGGCTGCCAAACAATCCGTAAAAACGTACCTGCCGGTCTTAAATGAACCCGCCAGGTTTAATGATTTCATCCGTTTGAACCATTCCCCCGCCCGCTTTGTTGCTTATGTGGAGGAACATCAGCCCATGCACCTGAAGCATGCCTACCAGACTGGCGATTGCCTTGTTCTTATTGGCCCGGAAGGCGATTTCAGCAAGAGTGAGATGGCTGCAGCCCTGCAAATTGGATTTGCACCTGTAAGCCTTGGCCCGTCGAGGCTGAGAACTGAAACGGCGGCTATAGTAGCCTGCCATATCATAAATATTGCGAACGAGTCATGAAACAAAAATATATCATTCTCATCACATTGATAATCATGGCTTTCGCAGAAAGCTATTCGCAGAACACCTACCAGGTCGCGCTGCTGAAATATAACGGCGGAGGCGACTGGTATGCCAACCCTACTTCCCTGACCAACCTGGTCGATTTCTGCAACAAAAACCTGAAGACCAATATCAACAGTGAATATGCCACGGTGGAAGTGGGCAGTGCCGAAATTTTCAATTACCCTTACGTGGATATGACCGGGCATGGCAATGTTATTTTCAACGACCAGGAAACTCTAAATCTGCGCAACTACCTGATTGCCGGTGGATTTCTTCATATTTCCGATAATTATGGAATCGATAAATACATTCGCCCGCAAATGAAAAAAGTTTTCCCCGAGCTGGAATTCGTAGAGCTGCCTTTCGACTTCCCCATCTACCATCAGAAATACAACTTCCCCAATGGTTTGCCTAAAATCCACGAACATAACGGCAAACCTCCACAGGGTTTTGGCCTTTTGTGGGAAGGACGGCTGGTATGCTTTTACGATTACGAATGCGACCTCGGCGATGGATGGGAAGATCCGGACGTGCATAAGGACTCACCGGAAAAAAGGCTTAAAGCCCTGCAGATGGGAGCTAATATCATTCAGTACGTGTTTACGAAATAGTGACTGGAAGTATTTAAGATTTAGGATTGACGAGTTACGATTTACGAATTACGATTGATTAGGTGGGATTGACGAGAATTAGTTAGTTTGTGGGCAGATTTCCTGGCCAGGTTAGGAAGTCAATTTATTTATTATCCGCACCTAAAATCCTTTGATCTGAAAGCTAAGCATGTAAATTCAAATCGTACATCGTGATAGCAAATTGCACATTATGAATAGATTATAATTCTCTATTCATCCGGAATGATAACAAGAAGGGGAAATTCTAAACTTTTTCAGTATGAAAATAATGAAATTCGGCGGGACCTCAGTTGGCTCACCACAACGAATGCATGCGCTAATCGACCTGATTAACGACCAGGAGCCTAAAATCGTGGTGCTTTCAGCCATGAGCGGCACAACCAACGATTTGGTGGAGATCAGCCAGGCACTTTACCTGAAAGAGAATGAAAACGCCAATACCCTGCTTGCTGCCATGGAAGCGAAGTACGACAGCGTGGTCAGCAATTTATATACTTCCACCTCCGCTTTAACCAAGGCCGGTGAACTCCTGAATACCCACTTCGATTACCTGCGTTCCTTCACCCGCGACCTTTTCACGCTTAATGAGGAGAGAGCTGTCCTGGCCCAGGGCGAACTGATTTCGACGGCTCTTTTCCAGTACCTGCTTGAAGAGAAAAAAATAAGTTCAGTGCTTTTGCCCGCTCTCAATTTTATGCGCCTGAATGAGAATTCGGAACCGGATATGGAATACATCACCGAAAACATAAAGAAAGAACTAAACAAGTATCCTACTGACACTCTTTTTATTACTCAAGGGTATATCAGCAGGAATGATTTTGGCGAAATTGACAACCTGAAACGCGGCGGAAGCGATTATACCGCCACCATTATTGGTGCGGCGGTTGGTGCCAGCGAAATCCAGATATGGACGGATATCGACGGTATGCATAACAACGATCCGCGCATCGTCAATAATACTTTTCCCATCGCCCGACTTACCTTCGACGAAGCGGCCGAGTTAGCCTATTTTGGCGCAAAAATACTGCACCCTACCTGCATTTTACCTGCCAAAAGCCAGAATATCCCCGTCAGGCTTCTGAACACTCTTCAGCCCGAAGCGCCTGGAACGCTGATTTCGTCTGAGAACCAATCCGAAGGAATCAGGGCTGTAGCGGCCAAGGATGGAATAACTGCCATCAACATCAAATCAGGACGAATGCTTATGGCATATGGCTTTCTGCGCGCCGTTTTCGAAGTTTTCGAACGCTACCGCAAGCCTATCGACATGATCACCACTTCGGAAGTCGCGGTTTCTGTTACAATAGATAATACGGATGACCTTGAGAGCATAGCCGGGGAATTAAGGGCATTCGGGAATGTGAATATCGATTCTGACCTGAGTATAGTCAGCATAGTAGGACTCTTCCCGGCAGAAAAACCGGGTTATGCCGGCAGGATTTTCGATACCCTGCGTAAAATCCCTGTGCGCATGATCTCTTATGGGGGCAGCGAAAACAACATTTCTATCCTTGTTGAAACAAAACTGAAAAAGCAAACACTCATTGCACTCAACAGGGGTCTTTTCAAGCTTAAATAATAAACCGGCAACCTGAATTATGACAAGCTTTACGAAAGAATTAACACAAAAGTTCAGCCTCACTCCTACCCCGTTTTATTATTATAACCTGGAGCTTTTGGATGCTACGCTGGTCAGCCTGAAACGGGAAGCCGATAACTACGGTTTCATCGTACATTATGCCTTGAAGGCCAATGCCAATTCTGAGATACTCAGGCGCATTGAATCCTTTGGATTTGGGGCGGATTGCGTGAGCGGGAATGAAGTGCTGAAAGCCGTTGAAACGGGATTCCCTGCTCATAAGATTGCTTTTGCCGGGGTGGGCAAGAGTGATGAGGAAATCCTGACGGGACTAAAAAACGACATACATAGTTTCAACTGCGAAAGCCTCCAGGAACTTGAAGTGATCAACCATCTGGCTGCAGGCTTGAATACAATTGCCCCGGTAGCCTTACGACTCAACCCCAATGTGAGTGCCAATACGCACAGATACATAACCACGGGCCTGGAAGAGAATAAATTTGGCATAAACCAGTGGGAACTCGAAAGTATTGTCACTAAGCTGGCAACGATGAAAAACATCCGCCTTATCGGCCTGCATTTTCATATAGGCTCACAGATTACCGACCTGGGTGCGTTCAAATCCCTTTGTCTTAAAATCAATGAGTTCCAGAAATGGTTCCAGCTTCGGCGGATTTCGCTGCCTCACCTGAATGTCGGTGGGGGATTGGGAATAGATTATCATGAGCCGGACCTTCACCCGGTGGTTGATTTTGCGGCTTACTTCAGGCTTTTTCACGATTTCCTCGATGTATACCCAGGGCAATCTGTACATTTCGAGCTGGGCCGTGCCCTGGTTGCCCAATGTGGCAGCCTGGTTTCAAAAGTCCTATATATTAAAAACGGGGTGAACACCAATTTTATGATCCTCGATGCAGGTATGACTGAACTGATACGCCCGGCACTGTACCAGGCATATCATAAAATTGAAAATCTGTCAAATACCGGTGGTGAGCTACAACGGTACGACGTAGTAGGGCCCATTTGCGAAAGCTCCGACTGTTTTGGGAAAGCGCTTCAACTGCCGGCCACATCGCGGGGTGATCTGATTGCCATTCGCTCTACGGGTGCTTACGGGGAAGTAATGTCCTCAAACTACAACCTGAGAGAAAAGGTAAAAGCCTACTATTCTGATAATTATTGAGGCTCTTTAGAAAATGTAAAAACCACCCAGGCACTCAGAACACTGAGAAACACTAAGTGGTTTTATTAAGTTCTAAACTATTAAATTACAGACTCATCCACCAGTTTATTTCTGTAAAAGGAGAATCTGTTCTTCAATGGTTTTAATCTTCAGTTCGGCATCGGCCATTTTGCGGCGTTCCACATCCACTACTTCGGGTTTGGCATTGGCAACAAATCTTTCATTCGAAAGTTTCACCATCACACTTTTAAGGAATCCACGTGTGTATTCCATCTCCACCATTAGTTTTTCTATTTCGGCTTCTGCATCAATTTTGTCACCCAGGGGAACATAAAACTCTGTTCCTTTGATCAGGAACGAAGATGCACCGGCAACCTGTTCGTTCACGTACCGTATAGGGGTAAGATTACATAGCTTTTCAATCAGCGGGTCGAATAGCAGGTTCGGTGTTTCGTGGTTAGGTTTGCGGATGAAAAGATCCAGTTTATCCTTCATAGGGATATTTTTGTCCTTGCGAATGGTACGCATAGCCATCACAATTTCGGAGGTAAATGCGAACTGGGCCAGGATTTTTTCATCGTACGAAGTGTCTGCCGGCATTTGCGAAATCATGATGCTTCCGGCGGCATTATCATGCAGGATGTGCCATATTTCCTCGGTAATAAACGGCATAAAAGGATGTAAAACCTGCATCAGGTCCGAGAACAGGGAAACTACAGCTTTATACGTCTGTGCATCAATGGGCTGCTGGTAAGCTGGTTTTATCATCTCGAGGAACCAGGAGCAGAAGTCGTCCCATACCAGTTTGTAAACTGCCATTAAGGCATCGCTGAGGCGGTACTTTTCGTAATGTTCGTTAATCGTTGCAAGCGCTTCATGGAAGCGGGCACGGAACCAGGTAACCGATAAGGCGGCATACATGGGCTGCTGCAGGTTTTTATCCACTTCCCAGCCTTTCACCAGGCGCAGAGCATTCCAGACCTTATTCGAAAAATTTCGGCCCTGCTCACACAAGGATTCGTCGAAAGGAAGATCATTCCCCGCGGGCGACGTAAGCAGCATCCCGACGCGCACGCCATCGGCGCCATATTGTTCGATCAGGTTGATAGGATCGGGTGAATTGCCCAGCGACTTCGACATTTTCCGTCCCTGTTTATCCCGTACTATACCTGTGAGATATACATTTTTGAAAGGAATCGCATCCCTATATTCCTGCCCGGCCATGATCATACGCGCCACCCAGAAAAAAAGAATTTCAGGGGCGGTTACCAGGTCATTGGTCGGGTAATAGTACTTTATATCCTCATTATCGGGGTGGCGGATCCCGTCGAAAACCGAAATGGGCCATAGCCAGGAAGAAAACCAGGTATCCAGGACATCTTCGTCCTGCCTGAGTTCTTCGATGGTTATTTGAGGGAATTTGGCCAGGGCTTTCCCCAGGGCTTCTTCGGCCGAATGAGCAACAATAATGCTACCGTCGGGCAGGTAGTAAGCCGGGATGCGTTGTCCCCACCACAACTGCCGGCTGATACACCAGTCGCGGACATTCTCCATCCAGTGACGGTAGGTATTCTTAAATTTTTCAGGATGAAACTTTACGGTGTCATCCATTACCACATCCAATGCCGGTTTAGCCAGGTCGGGCATACGAAGGAACCACTGCATGGAGAGTTTAGGTTCAATTACCGCGCTGGTGCGCTCGCTGTAACCAACCTTATTCACATATTCTTCAATCTTCACCAGGTTTCCAGAGGCCTGCAGGTCTTTCACAATCAGGTCGCGTACGGCAAAACGGTCCAGTCCGATATACATCTGGGCCTTTTCACTTAATGTGCCATCAGGGTTGAAAATATCAATGCTTTCGAGGTTATATTTCTGGCCGATCATATAGTCGTTCACATCATGGGCCGGGGTTATTTTGAGGCAACCTGTACCAAATTCGCGATCTACATATTCATCACTGATCATGGGGATAGAACGGCCCAGTAAGGGGACAAGCACCCTTTTGCCTTCAAGGGATTTGAAACGATCGTCATCGGGATGGTAGCATACAGCGGTATCACCCAGTATAGTTTCCGGCCTGGTAGTAGCTATTGTAACCCATTCATCTTCTGCTCCTTCTACCTTATAACGCAGGTAATACAGTTTGCTCTGAACTTCACGGAAAAGCACTTCCTCGTCCGAAAGAGCCGTAAGCGCCTGCGGATCCCAGTTTACCATGCGTACACCGCGATAGATCAGCCCTTTGTTATATAAGTCGATAAATACCTGTATAACTGACTCATAGCGCGGCTCATCCATTGTAAAACAGGTACGGTCCCAGTCGCAGGAAGCTCCAAGTTTTTTGAGTTGCTCAAGAATGATTCCCCCATGTTTCTCTTTCCATTCCCAGGCATGTTCAAGGAAGGTATCCCTTGTAAGATCCGATTTCTCTATGCCTTGTTCTTTCAGCTTGGCAACTACCTTCGCTTCAGTGGCAATCGAAGCATGGTCAGTCCCCGGAACCCAGCAGGCATTTTTACCTGTCATGCGGGCTCTGCGGATCAGTACATCCTGTATGGTATTGTTGAGCATATGCCCCATATGCAAAACCCCTGTTACATTTGGCGGTGGTATCACAATGGTGTAGGGCTCCCTGTCGTCAGGAACCGAACGGAAGTACTTATTTTCGAGCCAGAAGCTATACCACTTATCTTCGATTGATCGGGGATCGTATTTGCTGGGTATTTCCATAAAAGTATGAAAGGTTTTCGTTTTTAAGGGTGCAAAGGTAGTCAAAACCGGGCAAAATTTATAGGCTGAAAATCCGTCATTTTCGACAGGCATAAAGCTGGCTAATATGGGAATTCGCCTGAAGAATTAAAGGAAAGGCTGCTGGTATCAGGCATGGACCATTATACAGTGCTGATTCCTGGTTTAGTGAAGCGTGGAATTAGTTTTAATGAAACTAATTTTCGTCTATACCCTTGATTTTGTATATTTGTTGATATCGTAGTGCAATAAACCAATTTGTATACCTGAACAAAGCCTTACGATTACCCGATTTTTATAAGCCGAATGGAAGCTCAAAGAAAATTCTCCGAACGGATTGCCCGTTATGTTAACGATAAAAGGATCCAGAATACACTTGTGAGTGGTATTGCCGGGTACCTGGTCATGGTATTGGTCTTCGGAATTATTTTTTACCTCTTCAACAGCCTTTCGGCAAATACTAATAACGCAGGGAAGCAGCTCAGTTTTTTTGATTACCTGTATTTCAGCCTGGTGACTTTTTCGACTATCGGCTATGGTGAGATCATTCCAACCGGGCTCTCCGGTAAAGTAATAATTGCGATCGAATCCTGCATCGGCTTAGCCTACACTCCTTTCTTCGGAGGGTACCTCGCTTACCTTTTTATTCAACGGCCCAAGGATTTCTTCCTGACGGAGAACATATTTATACGTCACCACAACAGTAAAATTTATCTCTCCGCAAGAGTAGGGAACAAGGGAAAACCGATTGTGGATTGCGATGCTACCATCGATATGTTCCAGATCGAAAATAATGTGAAACGGACCCTGTTCAAGCACGCTTTTTCCAGGCCGCTGGTCGAAATATCCTGGTATATCAACCTAAGGCTCGACGACCCGGATAACCCTCTTCCCCTGCATCACCTTAACACTGTGCTTTCCGATCCCGAACACTGTCTGATAAGGATCACCTTTTCGGGGCAGGATGCCTCTACCGGCAACCTGGTGCATTTATTCCAGTACTACAAGGCACAGGATATCAGGCGGGGTGGCAGTTTCCTGGATGTATACCGCTGGCAGGGTGTTGAACGCATCATTATTAACTGGAATAATTTTAACCGAACCGCCGAAATCAGTGAAGAACAGAATTCGGAAATTGACAAATTATTAGCCCAATAAGTTAATACACTTTCCACCAGGAATTTATGTAATAAAAATCGGACTTGCAACGATTTAATTTTCTTTGTAATATTGCATAAGCATGCATATCATTATAATATTCAATATTGAACTTGAAAAACAACGCTATGAAAATCAACAAACTCGGTGCCCACATCTTCCTTATCGTCTTTTGTTTTTTGGTACTCAACCGGGCACACAGCCAGCAGAATTATCTCCCCGGATCAATTGTTACACTGAAGGGTGACACTCTAAAGGGATTGATCAATTACCGGAACTGGGAAAACAATCCGGACGAAATTTCATTCCGTAGCGCCGGTTCGGAGCAGAATATAAAATATACTCCAATTACGATCAGGGCTTTTACAGTATATAATGAGATATACCTGAGCGGGATCGTCCAGTCCGAAACAAGTCCCAACCAAACCATAGACCTGAATTCCGACAAAGAAATCAAGATCAGGATGGATACCACATTTTTACGGGCTATGTTCCAGGGGACAAAAAATTTGTATTGTTATATGGATAAACATGGGAAGGAAAATTTTTATATAAATCAATATCCTGATTTTGAATTACTTGTTTATAAAAAATATTTGAAATCCGACAAGAACTTTAAAACAGAGGCGAACGTAATAGCCGAAAACAAGAAATTTGCCGGGCAGCTGCTGCTTTACCTTCAGGATTGCCCGGGTATGCAACCCAAAATCAATGCGGCCGTTTATACTAAAAAAAGTCTTGAGGCCGTGTTTAAAGCCTATTATGAATGTTCAAAAGGAAAAACTACTTATAAATACACCAAAGAGAAAACCGGGTTTGATTTTGGCGCTCTTGCCGGATTTACCCTGACCGATCTTAATTTAAAGACTTCATCGAATGAGGATTGGCATACCATTGCCAATATGAACTACAAAGTTTCGGCCAAAGCTTCGGCGGGCCTTTATATGGATTTTATTCTGCCCAGGAATAAGCAAAAATGGTCTATCTACAACGAATTGCTTTATACTTCCTACGAGGGGGTCAGCCATTTCGAAGAATTATTTGGCACTGACCACTACAAGATTTATGACACTAAAATCGGGGGAAGCTACCTGAAATTAAATAATATGATACGGTATACTTACCCGGTTAATCCTGATTTCTCTGTGTTTATGAGTGCAGGGATTTCGAACGGGTTCGCCATCAGTGTCACAAACTCCCAGTCAACTGAAGATAAATTCTACTCTACGCATACTTTTTCAGAAGCTAAGGCATTAGCCGAAACCAGGCTTTTTGAACAGGGAATCATTATGGGTATCGGCTCTAAATACAGGAAATTCTCCTTTGAAGCCAGTTTCGAAAAAGGAAATGGGATGTCAGCATATACAGCTCTAAAGTCAACAACAAATAATTTCAGCTTCCTGTTTGGATACAAGTTCTAAACAATGGAACTACGCCTGGTTTGGATAAAGTGAAAAGAGAGCTATAATCTGTTTTATAGCTCTCTTATTATTTGTTTACCGTAAAAGATTACCTGTTAGGCCTTTCAGTGTTCTGGGGTTTTGATTGCTTAGGACTGCTTGTTTGCCTTGCAGGAGCCGGGCTTGGAGCGGGCCTTGAATTGCCTGGCCTGGCAGAAGGGCTGCTGGTCGACTGCCTTGGCGCTGGCTGGTTTACATTCTGTTTTGCCCCGGAATTCCGGTTTTCCTGCCTGTTGCCTGGTTGAACAACATCTCTTTTTGACCCTGGATTACCAGTGGCCGGCCGAGCTGCCGGTTGATTAGCTGGCCTGCTATCCTGTCTTCCTGGCTCTGCATGTATTGGAGGTTTGCTTATAGCGGGCCTGGTAGAGGGGCGCTCAATTGTATTGTTCGTTCCTGGCCTGGTAGTTGGACGTTCCTTTGTACTGTTCGTTCCCGGCCTGGCAGTCGGACGCTCATTTGTATTGTTCGTGCCTGGTCTGCCAGTTGGACGTTCCTTGGTATTGGTCGTGCCTGGCCTGTTACCCGGGCGTGTACTGTTGTTGTTCCCTGGTTTCACAGCCGGTCGGCCGTAATCAGGATTCCTTTTCCTGAATTCAGCTGAGCCCTGCGAACGTGTTTCGGGCCTAGAATAGGTTTTGTTGTATGCCCCGGTCTGCCGGTGCTGATACACAGTAACAGAGGTCGACCGATGCCCGTTGTAGTAATGATCGTTCCAGTGTGAATAACTGTAATGATGGGTAGGACGGTAATGCCCATGGTAGTAATGGTTGTAATGTGAATGGTAACCATAATAGTAATCCCAGTAATAAGGACGCCATGGGTTCCAGTAAGGTGGGTAATACCCCCAGTACCAGGGTGAACGCCAGATTGTGTAAGTAGGCAAGTATAAATAGGTTACTACATGCCATGTAGATACGGTTGCCGGGCTTGTATTTACCACAACCACCTGTTCGCCGTCTATTATTTTGGTTTTCCCTGTATAACCCGGGTTCGGAGTAGAGCCGGAGGATGAATTATCCTCATAATTTGGTTCAATAATATAGTCTTTTCCGTACAATGATTCATCACCAATCAGTTGAATCAACACATGCCCACTGGCGTCCTTTTCTACTGTAAATACAGCTACGTCCTGGTTTTCCCTTTCGGTTACAGCTACCTGTAAAACAATAGTATGGACTTCACCATCAACATTATCAATTACTCTGATGTAATCAATCCTGTCATCATTATTCAAGTCCAGGTTATTGATCTTCGAATCCTCGGCATTAAGCTTCATTTCGAACCCCTCCAGTGTTTCCGATTCCTGGAAGAGTTTCATGACCGCATAGAGATTCAGGTTATCTCCAGGAAGATTCAGTTTTTCTTCGGTGTTGTCCTGTGCCTTAGCAAGGGAGGACAAGAAGAAAAAAAGAACCAGGCAAGTTAAAAAAGTTAAGCTTTTCATGGCATTAGGTTTTATGTTATGATAGGTAAATATGTTGGTTAAACTTATACAGGACTAAATTACAAGAATCGTACCATTTTATGTTAAATTAGGCATGCATATATAGTCTAACACGACCAAGGTAAAAAAATCCGGTATACCTGCCAAATATTATTGTCTACCTGCAGAAATGGATTCGGAATTAAGGGATTTTTATTTTACAAATGATTGTATGTGTGAATATTAAATATCCATATATGGTTAACAGCTCATTTCAGCACAGCCCCATTCTTATTCTATCTTCCCCATTTTCCCGATAATTCGTGAAATGGCTTCACTCAACCTGGCTTCGGGTGCAATGATATTATAATCACCCCAGAATGACTCATCGTTACCGTATGATTCGTCCGAAAAAACCACGTTGGGTTTCAGAATCTCCTGGCGGCTAAATTTCACCACATTGGCCGTATCAATCTGGCAGGCAGCCAGTTCAAGGTAGGTTGCAAAATTATCGTATGAAAGATGGTTCCTGAGACGAGTTTTTAACTGTATATCACAACGGGCATGATTCAGGTAGTACTTTCCATTAAAAGATGAATAACTGACCGAATAATTAATTTTCTCGAGTTTTACGATGAGCCGGCGGCTTTTTTTCAGCACCAGGTCCTCGGCCGCTTTGTCAAGGAAATCCGGGTTAATCTCGAAATCAGCGCCAAGGACAGCATAACTGTCTTTATCAATAAAAAGTGTTCCGGTAAATAATGCTTCTTTTATGCCCGGGTTTTGGATAAAAGTGATGGCATAAGCGTCTTTGGTGTTGTAGGAAACCAGGTCGGAATAGGTATAGGTGTAACTCACAGGCACTGACGGGTCAAGAAAGCCGGGAACAACTTTGACAATATCGAGTTGAAGCGCAGAAAGCACCCCGGCTTTCAGTTTAAGAAAAACCGTATCGCGGGGATTGGTATTGTCAATTTTCCTCGATTTAAGCAGTTTCACCTGGTCAGAATACTCGTTAAGCGCGTAGGAGGATTTATAAATTTTAAAGACTGCTTCGGAATAACTGATGTAGCGGTTATTTTTTTGCACCCCTTCACGGTAAAAGGAAGTCATATAAACAGGTTCGCGGCCGTAATTCTGATCGCGCAGATCAATGGCCTTTGAAATTATGGTATTCGGATCCAGATAACGGATGATCACTTCCTGTATAGAGATAATCCTGCGTTCGAGGTAAATATCAATCTTCTGTTCATTAAGCAGCTGAACAGGAATACGCTGCGTGGTATATCCCAGGTGCGAAGCAACCAGGAAGGAACCTGAAAAGTATACCGGGACTTTTAACGTAAAATAACCGTCCATATTCGTCACAGTACCTATATTTTGCTCAGGAATGCCAATAGTAACAAACGGCATGGCCGCCTTACTTTCATTATCGAAAACATACCCTTTTATTATAATATTTCTGAGGGTATCGACGGTAGAAATTACTGGCTGTGATGGTTTAGCCTGGCTGGCCTCCTTTTTTACCCTGTAAATGAGTATATGCTGACCTATCACCCTATATCCGAGTTCAGGGTTCCCGAGTAAATTGTCGAGAACCTGTCGCAGAGCCTGGTTCTCGGCACAGAGTTTTACTCTTTTTTCATTTTCAACTACCTGGCTGTCGTAAATAAACAGGCAGTCTGCCTTCTGTGAGACCAGGTTCAATGCATTGTAAAGGCTCGTATGTTGTTTGGGGATGCTAATGGTTTTATCGAGAAGTGAAAACTGGGCGAAAAGGGGATCCAATGTAAACAGCAAAAAGCCTGCGCACAAAGCACAGACTTTTAACATAACAGGCAAGGTCTTGAATTTTAAGGATTTAGTTCCTTTTTGCACCTTCCATATTTTCTGACAATACGATTGACCCATTGATATTTTGGCTTTTCAGGTTCAGGGTCAGGCAAATAAGCTCGGTCATGGTTCCTGCAGTTTCGTTCTGAAAAGTAACTGTAAGTTTCCTGTTCCCGGTTTCCTTTTCCGCAACTACAAATTTAGTGTCGAAATTCCGATTCAGCACAGTAATAATATTCCGCAGGCTTTCGTCCTTGAAATGCATGCGCTGTTTGTACCAGGAAGAGCATTGTAAATCAAGCTGTCTGGACTTCACCAGCAGGTCTTTCACCCTTACAATTTTTTCACCTGCCACCACCACTTCGGTATGGGAAGGATCTTTTTTCAGTGTAACTTTAACTTTTCCACGGTCGACAACAAGTTCAAAGTCCTTCCCATTTTGCGTTTTCACATTAAACGCAGTACCTACCACCTGTATAAAAGCTTCCTCCGTTTCAATGATAAATGGCTTCGCCGGATTGGGTGCTATATCAAAAAAGGCCTCTCCTTTCAGTTCGACGTTGCGCGATGTTGCTTCAAATTCATCGGGGAAAGAAAAAAGGGAATTCTGTGCAATGTAAATCACTGATCCATCGGCAAGTGTCTTGATCAGCGTATTCGTTTCATCACCTGTATTAACCCTTACCATTTGTACATTACCTTTCGGCTTGTTGCTCAGATAAATAACTGCACCTACTCCAAGGAACAATACTAAAATAGCGGCGGCCCGCAGTAGCTTGGGCATAAACCTGATATGCGGCTCGGTTGCACCGGCAGGAATCAGTTTCTCCTCATCCAGCCTCGCATGCAGTTTTCCCCAGGCTTTGAAGGTATCAGGAACTTTAGGTCCCTGGTACCCTTCGAGCGACGACCATTGTCTTTTCATCACTTCAATCCTTTCCTTATTTTCTCCCGAAACAGCATATTCCTCACCAAAAGCCTGTGATTCCTCCTCACTCATTTCACCGGCCAGGTATTTGGCGAGAACTTCGGCATGGAGAGGGTTATTTTCATCTATTTTCATGGCTCTTTTACTTTAAGCTGCTTCCGGTTGAACTATTTATTCCTTTATTTACTGTTAGTTGCTGGCTTTCAATTCTTCCCCGGTGAACTCTTTCAGCGTCCGCCTGAATAGCTGCAGGGCTTTCCCCATATCCGCTTCTACAGTCTTTACCGAAATGGATAGAATTTCAGCAATTTCGCGGTATTTCTTGCCTTCAAACCGGTTCATGCGGAACACTTTTGAGCATCGTTCAGGCATCTGCAATAGGGTGGCATGTATCGCCTTATCCAATTCTTTCATTTCAACATCCCTGTTTTCCCCGGTAGAAGCCATATCCCTGTTTTGGTTAAAAGCCTGCTGCATATAGGTCTGCCTGACAGCAAGATGCCCAAGGTAATGAAGGGCATTATTACGGATGGATTGATACAGGTAAGCATTCAATGATAACTTGGGGCTGAAGTCACTCCTGTTTTTCCAGAAATTATAGAAGAACTCTTGTACTATGTCTTCGGCTGTGTCCATGTCCTTCAATATAGTATTGGCATGCAGGCAGAGAGGTTCATAATACTTTACAAAAAGCCGCTCAAATTCCCTGATGTCGCCACCCTGAATTTTCTTCTGTATAAAGAAGTCATTGAGGTTCATAGATTAACGGATGACAAGATTCATTTACAGGGGAGGTTGTGACAATTTTGAGTCAGGTATTGCCAGTCCGGCTTCCACGAAGGCAACTATTTTTTCATGCTTTTAGCAAGCTTCTTAATGGCATTTTCAATAGATTCTTCGGGTTCTATAATGTTGGACCCACCCCAGAAATCGGCATCGGCAAAATTCTGAACCTTATCGGCAAAGACCATATTTTGCCTGAAAATCTCCTGGTTTGCAAATCTAGCAATATTATCTTCATGCCTGTCAGTGATAGCTACCTCCGACATCACCGAGTAGTAGTTCTTAAACAGTCTTTTCCTCCAGTCGCAACGGAATTTCAGGTCAACCCGCACGTAGTTGAGGTAATATTTCCCGTTTTGCTCCTTGTAGGTAACAAGGTAACCGGTTGATGTCGGCATAAATATCAGTCCCAAGGGTTTTTTCTGTACGAAGACGCGTGATGCTTTATCCTCGTCCCTCAGGTCCAGGCTGAACTCTGCTCGGGTGATCGCCATTTTATCCTGTGAAATATACAGTTTGCCGAAGTAGAGCGGTTCTTCCCTGACCACATTTGGTGAAAAGTTGATCACCCAGTTCAGTTTATTGTCAATGTTAACCACCGTTCCGAATTCAAACTGGTAGTTGTCAAGGTTATCAAGGGCTATGCTGAGGTCAGTATTTTTAACAATATCCAATAACATCGATACGTTGGGACCTCCCTGCAACTGCACCATGAGCGTATCAGCTTTTTTTACATTCGTTCCTTTACGGCCCTTATAAATCTTCACCTGGTCATCCTGGATGGCTGGATAAGGAGCTTTATAAATATCGACCACGGCTTCAGAGATAGAAAGGTATTCACGGCGCTGGCGAATGGTTTCGCGGTAGAACCCCGTCATCATATTGGGCACATTGCTGTAGTTTTTACGAATGTTTTTTAACGCCAATTCTACGACTGTTCTTGCATCGTTGGGTACTATAGTAATCTCCTTCAGCATAATAATTTGGGGTTCAAGATAAAAAGTCCTGTCTTTCCCCAGAGATTCACTGATTTTGAACTTTGTAGTCGCATAACTCAGGTGGGAAACTTCAAAGACTTCGGCCTTGATGGCCTTGTCGACTTTAAGGATAAATTCACCATCGGAGTTCGACACGGTTCCTATTCCGGTTCCGGGAACCGTTATGGATGCATAATTAATTTTGTCCCCTGTTTTAGCGTCTTTCAGATGGCCTGAAACCGTGACAAATGACTCGTTGTTGTTTTGTGCATAGGATGTACCATAATTGGCTGAAAAGATGATGATGACACCAAGGTACAGTAAGCGGTTGATAAAAGTTTTCATGGCTGCTGGTTTTAACACGTTCGACTTTTTGACGTTTTACAGCTATAAGATACTTCAGGATGGAAATACCCTATGGTTTTCTGAACTTTTTTTTAAAATACTCAAATTACGAACAGTACTGCCAAAAATAAACAAATGGTTTCCGTGTCTGCACACCCGCAGGGTGTCTGACACGGTCAATTCCGGAACCTAAGTATTTTGTTCAGCACTATATTTTAGTTAGTCATAAACAAAAGCTTACAGGAATTGGTTTATAATAGAAAATCCATATAATGAACACCATCTATACTATTACACTTTTTTTTCACTCCTGGAATCGTTGGCTTATACTGCTTGCCGGGATTCTGGTTATTGCATCAGCCATAAAGGGCCTGAATAAAAAATCAGGCTACTCCCCTTTCCAGCGCAAATGGTCCGTGATATTTATGAGCAGCCTGCACCTGCAACTGTTGGTCGGGATACTGATGTACTTTTTCTTCAGCCCGGTAACGGCTTTGGCTTTAAGCAATTTTGGTGCTGCCATGAAAGACCCTATGCTACGGTTCTGGGCAGTGGAACATGCTTTTGTAAACCTTGTTGCCATTGCTCTCGCCCAAACCGGCAGCATACTGGTAAAACGCAGGACCGAAGCGGCCGCAAAACACCGGCTAACGCTTATCTGGACCAGCATTGCCATGTTCCTGATTCTGGCCATGATACCCATGGGGATGATGGGTGTAACGAGGCCTTTGTTCCGGTTTTAAGGCCTGGCAACATTAGCTTCATTGGAGACTAGAAGATTTCCGTTATCGGATCAAACCAACCCCGGTTTTAAAATCTTAAAACTGAGCCCAAATTAAACACTAAACCAAGATTTTCACCTTTGATAATTCATTTGGAGGTTCGAAACTGAGATTCTAAATTTGTACCTATAAAACCCGATCTCTCCAAACTCAGCACCTTTTTCTGAATGCAGCCTGATTTTGTTGATTATCAAACATTTTCATCTAACAACTGGAAAAGTATGGTTCGCTACATCGCATTTCTTAGAGGCATCAATGTTGCAGGGCAGAAGCTCATTAAGATGGAGACTTTGCGTAAAACTATGACAGACGCCGGATTTTTAAATGTAGCAACTTACATACAAAGCGGAAATATTGTATTTGATGCCCTTGGCACAGATTCCGGGCTGATAGGTCCCGCCATAGAAGACTTGGTTGAGAACACATTTGGTTTCAGAACAGATGTCATTGTGCGGAAGCTATCTGAAATTAAAGCTATTGTGAACTCTATCGGTTTCAGCGAACTGCAATCGGATGAAGAAAAAAAGTACTATATCAGTTTCCTGAAAGAAAGTTATCCCGGACCACTAACGGTTCCTGAATATTCAAAAAACAGGGATATAGAGATTTATTATAAAGGCAGAATGGAATTCTACTCCATATGTACCCTTTATAAAGGAAATTATGGGTTCCCAAACGCTTATATCGAGAAACTGACCGGCATTCCGGCAACCACCCGGAACCCGATAACACTCCGGAAGATTACGGAATTATAAGTTTTTCTTTGCAGGAACTGGAAGAAATAATAAGTGGTTGTTTATCTGAAACATAATATTTCAGAGCGGCATGGAAACCTATTTCAGCTTCCGGGTTAAATCCAGGAGCCCGTTAATAATTGTTAAAGGATGGGCCGGGTTTCCGGGAATGTAAAGGTCAACTTTATGCGTATCCAGGAATTTCCTGTCTATGGCGGGACTACCCGCAAAAATTCCCCCACTGATGGCATCGGTACCCACCAGTACAATAATTTTAGGATCAGGGGTAGCGTCATAGCATATCTGAAGAGGTTCGGCCATATTTGCTGTTATAGGCCCGGTAATCACAATCCCATCCGCATGACGGGGTGATGCAACAAATTCGATACCGAAGCGGCCCATGTCAAACTGAACGTTATTAGCAGCGCCCAGTTCCCATTCACAACTGTTGTCGCCTCCGGCGGACACCTGCCTCAATTTCAGTGAACGGCCAAAAAGACTGTGTATTTCTTTTCTTACCGAATCCGGGTTCACCGTTACCGGAAACTCGTCTCCTTCCTTAACAACAAGCCGTTCCCGCTCATTGGTCGCCATCTTGTAATCCGTCGTAAATTGGATTTTTTCGGGAAACCGCATGGCACATTCGCCGCAAAAGGTACATTTCCCAAGGTCAATACTCACGGGGTTTAAAGAAATGGCGTTTACCGGGCATATTTCTACCAGGCTGCTGTTGTCCACATTCACCTTACTGATCAACGGTCTGCCCCTGAATATCCCCGGCACTTTTGCTGCAGTGACATCTGGGATAAACTGTTTGCCTTGGTGGTAAAGAATCTTCAGATTATTATACATGGGTTGATGCGAATGGTATGGTTAATTTTTATTGGAAAACTGGGATTAGTATCTGCGGACAGGAAATGGATAAACGGTGATTATGTATGTTGTTGAGCTAGCAAGCCCCAAATCCCTAACCCCTCTACAGATCATGTCCACTATACGACAAATTAAAGCTTTTGTTACAGATCGGGAAATCGGATATTTCGTTGTTTCGCACTGCCATTGCCAGGCCCAGCCAGTTGTGGAACGAGGGATCCTTGATTTTATAGTGTTTCAGCTCACCCGCTGGACCGGTTATGGCACAATGGCATATCTCGCCTCTCCAGCCTTCAACAAGCGAAATGGTAAAAAGATCCGCTCCCGGTGAATTGAGTGTCGGTTTTACCCCTGCTCCAGGAACCTGGGCAATGAGCCCACGCAGCATTTTAATCGACTGGAATACCTCCGCTTTGCGGATCTGGACACGTGAGTATACATCTCCATGACGCTTCAGGACTGGTTCATGCTGCAGTTCAGGGTAAAGGCCATAAGCATGGGAGCTCCTGGTATCCCTTGAAATGCCACAAGCCCTTGCTGCCATGCCAACCAGGCCCAGGCTGGATGCATCCTCAGGTGAAACTACACCCGTTCGCTCAAAACGCGATAATGCACTGGGTAGGTTGAAGAGTTCCTTATTCATCTCGGTGAAATCGGGTTCAAAACCATCGAGCACCTCCGAGAGCCTGTTAGCCAGTTCCTTTGTAAAGGGAAATTTGTTCAGTCCCGGCCTTATAAGACCCTTCGACAGGCGGTTGCCACACCACTCCTGTAGAAAGTTCACGATGGGAGTTCGCAGTCTTCCAAATACCGAACTCCCCAACTGGTATGCTATATCGGTACAAACAGCGCTCAAATCGCCGGTATGAATGGCGATTCGTTCCAGTTCGAGGGCAACAGTCCTGGCAAAGGCTATATCGCGGCTTGTCTCGAAGCCGCAGAGGCTTTCCCAAACATGGGCAAAAGCAGTTGTATGGCCTACCGTGGTGTCACCTGTGATATTTTCGGCCAGTGTCGTGAGCCGGTTAAGTTGTTTTTCCTCCAGGAATAATTTCTCAATTCCCCGGTGCTGGTAGCCCAGCTGAATTTCTAGATGCAGAATCTGCTCCCCGTTGCATATAAACCTAAAATGACCAGGTTCAATGACACCAGCATGGATAGGCCCGACTCCCACCTCATGAAGTTCTTCACTATCGATGGAATAAAACGGGTAATTGGCGATGGTCTTGCCTTTATCAGCCCGGTCGTGGGAATACCTTACCGGTTTAAGCCAGGGATGATCCGTGTATTGAATCCCGAAGTTCTCATGAATTTCGCGTTCAAATTTCTCGAAACAGGTTTTTTTTGCTGTAAATGAAGAGAGCTCAGCATCACTTTCGACCAGGCACGACGATACATAAATCACGTGATCGGCATCATCGGCTATACAGCAGATGAGCTTAACTTTTTCATTCTCAGCATACCCGAAATAATTGACGCAGTGCCTTTCCGGGTTCTCTGCCACCATGCCTGTATTTAAAATCAGGAAGGCATTGTACGAAACTGCAGGAATGTCTGAAACGGGTACCGGCTGATTGTTCTTTATAGTCAGGTAATGCATGTATGGCTATTAGTTAAAGTAATTTGTGAATCTGTTTTCCGCTTTGATATTGCTAATTTGAAGGAAAATCATCCTTTGATGTTGAATTTTCAGGTCCTCTGTTAACATTTTTAATTTGGCTTTTAAACCATAGCCTTCTGAAGACCAGTAACTTGGCGAATCTTCTGATTTACATCGGTAATTGGCTGACACTTTCTTTCAACAGTTGAACAAATAGTGCCGGTGGATTTAATCCCAGGTAAACAGCGGTCGCCAGTAGTATAAACTGTGAAACCGATTCCCAGGGACTTATCTTCTCCACATTCGAATCATCGAATCCAACTGCCGGCACAAACAACACCTTGAAAATATTTTTCCCGAAAGACCAGATGATCATGGTTAGGAGCAGGAGCACGGCAATCAGCAGTACAATCTGTCCGGCATCAAAAATTGACCTGAAGATGAGAAATTCACTCACGAACAAACCGGAAGGAGGCATGGCAGTCGTGCTTATGAAACCCAACAACAGTACCATAGCACCTGTTGTATTGTACTTGAAGTAATTTCCTATATGGTAAATGCTTTTGTTCTGGAAAACCCGGTAAAGCTGGCTGAACTGGAAGAAGAGGCTCGACTTCACAAAAGCATGCAATATAACATGCAGAACGGCAGCATAATATCCTATTCCACCAGCAGCAACCCCCAGCATGACAATACCCATATGTTCTATACCGGAATAAGCTAACATCCGCTTGATATTCTTCACTTTCAGCATATACACAGTAGCTACAAACAACGAAAGGAAAGCAGCCGATCCCACGACCAGTTGAGCCCAATGCAGTAAGGGTGTATTTGCGACCACTATATAAAAGCGAAAAATTCCGACAAAGCCCAGGTTCATCAGTACGCTGGCTAATAAAGCGCCGGCGGGCGCCGGTGCCGTATCCTTGGCATCGATACCAGCGGTGAACATGGGAACGAGCCCGAGTTTAGCCGTAAACCCGGTGAAAATAAACAGGAATGCCATCCGGAGCCATACCGGGTTCAGTTCCGCACTCCTGGCCAGAAGGTTTTTAAAAGAAAGATCATCAGAACCTGCATGCTGCAGCGAAAGGCTCAGGAACAGAATTCCTATAAATATGAATGTGATGCTGATGGCACAGATAAACACATATTTCCAGGTACCTTCGAGTGCCAGTTTATTCCGGTGGTGATAGATAAGGGCAGAAGCACTCAGTGTGGTGATCTCGGTAAAAATCCAGGTAACGGCAATATGGTTCGACAGATAGCCGGCGCTAATGGCAGTAATCAGCATAACCAGCGATGCCAGGTAAATGGAACGGGCACGGAAATTTTCGTGATGGCTTTCAATATAGATACGGCTGTGAATTGCTGCCGGTATAGCAATAATACTGAGCGTGATGAGCAGCAGAATTCCCAGCGAATCATAGGTAAAATAAATCAGCTCGGTGATACCCGAATGCA
>JBAXXB010000005.1:0-45754 GCA_037128115.1 Bacteroidota bacterium | reverse complement strand
GTGTGGCATCAGGTCGTTGAAAGTTGTGTGCCGGGCTGGTCTGCAGATCTGTAATGGCTTCTTTGGATCCATAGATACTGCTGAAGATTCCCCGTATCGAAAAAAAGTAATTTTTATTATCCCAGTAGCGTGTCATGTTTAACCCGCCGGTGTATGCCGAAGCCGGCAGGGTAAGGAAGTTTTCATGATCAATAGCGCGGTTGGTAGCAGTAAAAATACCCCCGACCACGGCATTTCCTTTGTCAATATCCTGCTCCACCCTGGCTACTATATAATTGGTAAAAGGCTCCACCGGATACTTGCTCTTTACACCTGCTATGCTGATATCGGCACTTTCTTTTTGCGTAAATGATTCGAGTATCCCAATGGATGTGCCTTTATGTGTTTTGCCCGAGAGCTTAAATGCTCCAAGTATGGTCGTATTGTCGGGCATCCGGGCATATTCATTATCATTGAGATCGGGCTCAAAATGCGGTGGCCTGCCGATACGTCTTGAATAAAACATGCCGGTACTCCCGGCATCCCCGTCGCCCGAAGTCATCCTGAAATTAAAGATATTGCGTCCTTCGATAAAAAATGGCCTTTTCTCAGGGAAAAAGGATTCGAAAGCCGACAGGTTTACCTGCGAAGGATCGGCCTCTACCTGGCCGAAATCGGGGTTCACTGTCATATTTAGTGTAAGGTCGTTCGTAATACTGATCTTGCCATCCAACCCGGCCGAATAAGTATGGTCTTTCCCGGTGGCAAACGGGTTGCCATCTTCTTTTTCGGAATAGGTGAGTTTGCCTAACGAAAAGGGGAACAATTCTATGTCTTTTTTAGGTGATATATTGCTGATGCCACCAAGAGTACCGAAATCGCTTACCATTTTATTAGCACTTTTATGCAGGGGTTTCCATAAGGATAATTCATTTTTCCTGTAAACAAACCTTGCCACATCAATGCCCCATTCATAATTGTTTTTCTTGGTAAAACGCAGCTGCGAGAGCGGGATCCTCATCTCGGCATTCCAACCTTCAGCATCAACACTGGTCTTTACATACCATATCGGGTCCCAGCTGTTGTCTTCCGAATTATCATTGGTGTATATAATATCCACTTTCGAGCCGGCAGCAGTAACCAGGAACCCGAAGCCGGTAAGTTTGTCTTCATAGCTGTCAACAACAATTCCCACATAATCCCCACCCGATTCGTCTCGACGCAAAAGCCGTTTGCTGATTTTACCCGGTTCCGTATCATAAGCTTTGATGGCCACATATAGATTATTGTCGTCGTAAAGTATGGCAAAAGTGGTTTTCTGGCTGGGAAGTGAATCTTCATAAGGCTGAAATTGGGTAAAATTACCTGCCCATTCGAGTTGTTGCCAGCAGGCTTCATCGAATTTGCCATCTATGTCCGGGGGCTTCGACAGTAGTTTTTGGGTGGTATAAGTATAGTTTTTTGTCTGGGAAACAGCAATCAACGAAACCAGCATGAAAATCAGCATAAGAAACCGGCTTTTCAAACAGTTGCGTTTTTTAGTGTAGTTGAACAGACCAGAGTCCTTAGAAGATTTCATTATTTTACCCATCTGATTCTATATCCTAAGTTAAACTCCAGGAATTCGGCAAGCATGAAGTTTATGGCCCTGATGTTTACCCCTAAGGAAAGATTTTTGTATATCTCGTACCTTACACCCAATCGCTGATAGGTCTGATTAAAACTGCCATAATCGGGGTGGATGGCGTAAATACCTATTCCACCCACCAGCGTTAATTTGTCAATGATTATTTCGGGCTGGAGGATGAATCCAAGGGTGAGGTTCTTTGCAGATTGCGGTCCCATGGTTCCGTCGGGTAAGGCCGTTAATCCCCAGCAATAGTTTGCGTCAGCACCATATCCCAGCCTGAATGCATTCGACAGTTGTGTAAAATAAATGGCGCTTATCCCCCCAAAGGCGAAATAATTCGTATCCAATTCATGCTGGCTGAGCTGGTAATCGCCATATCCAAGCATGATAAACAGGTCGTTGGACCGGTCTAATCTCCCGGGTATTTTTACGGTACTTAAATCAGGCCTGTCTGATAATAAGTGGTATTTCAATTCAATGGAGGGTGAGTAGATATTAAAGCCGTTGTTCGGGCGTTCGAACCCCCCGTTCGAAAAGTGAATAAAACTCAGTCCTGCCCCTAAATCCATATGTTTTGTTAAAGGATAAAAAGCACTTATGCCGAGATTCAGGTGGACTGTCATGCTTCCGCCAATCACCAGGTTTTTAGTGTTGTTAACCGGATCATAATGTTTCCAGTTGCCGGCAAAGCCGAATTGAAATTCCGAATACAGTTCCAGTTTCTTCCAGCGTTTGATGGGTAGGCCCAATATTCCGTATAGTGATACCGGGTAACCTACTTCGAGAGGATTATAAAAATTGCCAATTGTTATGCCTGCTCCGTAATATGGGGCATGGAATACTTTTTGCCAGGAGGTATACCCGGGATTTTGCCATAGCATTTTTAGGGTATATGCCTGGTATTTTGTCATGGGTTTCCCCATTAAATTGTCACCCTTTACAAAATCGGTGGTCGGAAGGATGCTTCCGTACTGGTAATTTGCTGAAATGCTTCGATAGCTTTTATGCCCAGGGTTAATTGTATCTGTTTGAGAAAATACATGTAGTGCTAATGCACATAAAAAGGCAAGCAATGAAATTCTCATCCTTAATCAATATTGTTAATGGAACCTTTAATGCATCAAACAGGTTAAAACAGGGTGGCTTCAAGGTACTTCTCCTGATTCATTTGTATTGGGCCTGACTTAAGACGGAAAACCGGGTATTTTGTTACAAATAAAATAAATTTTATTTGCTTTTAATAGGTTGGAAGACTCCCAATCCTGGATATTATGTATGTGAAGCCAAATTGCCGGTGAGTTATTGGATTTTATCGGTCAAATTCCAGCCAACTTTTTCCCATATTACAAAGCAAAGAACAACCAGTTTGGTAATTACGACCCGGTCATTTCCCCTTTTCGAAACAGGTCCCGGGTTGTTCACTGATTTTATATGCTCTTTCGCTTAGCCGTTTTGCCATTGTATTTATATGATTTGCGAATGCATGACGGCTAACTTACCTTTGCTTCTGTAATCAGAAATCCTATTAAACAGAATATGAGGGAAAAAGTATTCAATATACGGGTTGCCGAACTGGTAGTGTTTGTAGTGATATGGATCGCCATATTTTACTTGCCATTTGCCAATAACAGGATATTCAATACGATAAACTGGGGAAAAGTGATAGGCGAATGGATACGATTGGCTTCGTATTTGGTAATCTTTTTGTTGAATACCCTGGTTTTTGTCCCGAAATTATTGTTCCAGAAAAAATACCGGTCGTACATTGTTTTCAACGTTTTAGCTATTGTTGCAGTAATCGGATTAACCCTGCTGATGAGGTTTTTCGCGGCTCCTCCACAACCGCTTTCCATGCCCCGTATGGACCTGGGCCCGGGAATGCCGCCTATGGAACTGGGTCCCGGCATGCCTGCCCCCGAAGGATTTGTACCCCTGGCCCCCCCGGAAGAGAAATCGATCTTTATGTTGTTCCTTGACAATTTTATCATATCCATCCTGGTTGTCGGGGTGGGTGCTGCCGTCAAAATGGTGTCCCAGTGGCTGAATGAAGAAAGCCGGCGTAAGGACCTGGAAAAGGAACAACTCAAGACCGAGCTGGCATTGCTGAGGCACCAGGTCAGCCCTCATTTCTTTATGAACACGCTGAACAACATCCACGCACTTATCGATATCAATACCGAAGACGCAAAAAACTCTATTATACAGTTGTCGACCATGATGCGTTACTTGCTGTATGATACGGCTCATGGACAGACCACGCTGAAAAAAGAGGTTGCCTTTATTGAGAGCTATATTGTATTAATGCAGTTGAGGTTTCCAAAGAAAGTAACAGTTAGTCTGAGTGTTCCGCAAAATATTCAAGATATAGAAATACCTCCCATGTTATTTATTTCGTTCCTCGAGAATGCGTTTAAACATGGGGTAAGCTACCAGGCTGAATCGTTTGTTTCCTTTCATATTGAACAGGCTGGCGACCGCCTGAAATGCATCATCAGGAACAGTAAAGGGGAAAACAAGGAAAGTATAGATGAAAGCTATTCCGGTATCGGTATGGCTAACATTAAAAAGAGCCTGAAGTTGCTTTATGGGAATGATTACAGCCTGCATATCCAGGAGAATGAAAATGATTTTGAAGTACAGTTAACGATACCCGTTTATGAAAATAAGATGCATAGCCATTGATGACGAGCCTCTTGCCTTGAGACAGATCAGCTCCTATATGGATAAAACACCCTTCCTGGAAACGGTGGCGCTTTGCCAGAATGCGTTTGATGCCATCGAATACCTGGCCACGCACGATGTGGATCTTATGTTTGTGGATATAAATATGCCTGATCTGAATGGTATGGATTTCGTGAAGTCGCTGGCGCAAAAGCCTCAGGTTGTCTTCACCACAGCCTATAGCGAATATGCCATTGAAGGTTTCAGGGTCGATGCCCTCGATTATATACTGAAGCCAATCAGTTATGCCGTTTTCCTGAAATCGGCCAATAAGGCGAAGGCCTGGTTTGAGTTGAGTCAAAAGCAGCCGGAAACCATACAGACTACCCAGGACAGTCTTTTTGTGAAATCGGAATATAAAATGATCCGCATCCTTCTGTCGGAAATCAAGTATATCGAGAGTTCGAATGAATATATACAGATTCACCTGGTAAACGGTGAGCCGGTAACCACGCTTATCCGACTTAAAGTGATGGAGGAACAACTTCCTAAAGATAAGTTTATGCGTGTACACCGCTCATTTATCGTAAATCTCGACAGGGTGAAAATGATAGAGCGGAACCGCATTGTTTTTGAACCGAATATTTATATCCCGGTAGGGGAGCAGTATAAAGACAGTTTCCAGGCTTTCGTGGATAAGACGTTTCTGATGTAGGTGGTTTCGGGCAGTGAAGTGTGTAATTTGGAATTACTATCAGTCAACTGGCCCCTGCTGGTGTTTTACGAAGCCGAAAACCTCAATGGCATTGCCGGTGATACGAAATACAATGGTGTAGCCTTTATAAGTGAGATCCCTTATGGATTCGTCATCAAAATACATCGATTTCCTGAAACTATAAGGATTTGAAGGGATGCTTCTGATTCTTTGAAATAAACCGGATTTGAATTTGCGGGCTCGCCCGGTACTGTCAAGAGAAATATAATGAAGCTGCCTTTCAAGCCTAAGGATAAAGGTTTCCTTAAATAATATTTTCATGTTGGTTAATACTATTGTTCAGTCTTTTTTCAGCCTCTTCGACAGAGAGAAACCGGGCTTCCCCCTTTAAAATCTCATTCAGTTCGCTTTCAAGATCTTTCTTATTGGTTTCGAAATCCGGAGTCTCTGTTAGAATTTCAATTTCTTCTTTACTGAATTTGCTCAGGAGCCATAAAACTTTCTCATATATACCGTCGTCAACCTTCAATTTTAACGTTTGCATATTGTTTTTTTTACAAAGGTACTGAATTTACATGCTCACCAGTTAGCGGGTTTTGCCTTTGACAAAGCGACAGGTTTTCCTTTCAGTTCATTTGGTTTGGCCCGCTGAAAATAGCGAAAAATTAGCCTCCGAGAACCATCAATGAAAGGTGTAAGTTGGCTAAGACGTTCAGTAAATAAAGGCTGTGCTTTGCAACTCCTCAGCTTTAAGGTCCATTTTCAGCCGAAATCTTCGACTATAATGATATTAGCCGAAATAAAGCCATTTTCTTCTTTTGACTCTTGATGTATTATGCATGAAGTGTCGAAACGCCTGGATTCCAAGAAATTTTACCAAATTGTGCTGAGGCAAACAAGGTTCATGGCTTGCTTACCCAAACCGGGTAACGAGAACCCGATATTATTACACGTGGACTTACACCAGGTATGCCGGTCCGGTTTACTTAAGCAGTCGGAATTTTACTTTCTCAAGCAGCAACGTTAGCAGCACCGATGCCGCAAAAATGCCTGTGAACCAGTACCAGAAACTGCCGATACCCTGTGTCTGGAAAATCGCCGTCGATATATTCCCTATGATCAGCCATTGAATCACATAGATAAGGGTTACGCTCTTCCCCATGCGGCAAAAGAAATTTCCAGCATACGTTTCAGGGAACTGCTGCATTAAAAACCGCAGTGCCAGGATCCAAAGCAAAACCAGGCCAATAGCCCAGAGAAAATACCCGAAAGTATGATGGTAATACAAGGGAAGGTGACTGGTGGTATCTATTCCCTGGCGGCTGAAAAGCAGTACCAACCCGGCTAATACAGTAGTAAGTATAACCGACATGGTTTTTTGCCGTGTAAAAAAAGGAATAATTATCCCCTCGAACTCTGCATATGCAAAACCGGCAAGCGGGTAAACCAGCCAGGGAAAGAGCGGGAAGTACGACCACCGCCAGGCTCCGGCCACGAAGGGCAGGACATAATTAGTGCCGGCCGGCATCAGTTTTTCATTCATAAAGCCCGTGAGGCCGGCAATAGTCAGGAGCAAGACCAGTGCGGCCCATCCTTTGCCTTTTGCCAGGAATTTTAACCCTGAAAGTACAAGGATGCTCAGTCCTGCGAGGTACAAAATGTCGACACCGAAAAGATATTCCAGCGGATTGTATGGCCAGGCGGCGAATTTGATTTTAAGCAGCAAATGGAAGTTTAGCCCGATATTCAGCAAGAAACCAAGGATAAATATTTTGATCCCTCTTACTGCATTTTGAGAAGGCATTTTATGGTTTTTAGCAACAAAATAACCCATCACCAGCATAAAGACGACGGCCGCAAACGGGCCGCCAAGGAACATGGAAAGTTTTCCGAACAGTGACTCCCTGCCTGCAGTATCCATAAACAACTCCATAATATGCACCTGTATCATGAATAATACAGCGAGCCCTTTAAGTAAGTCAGGCAGGATGAGTCGTTTCATTTATAAAGTTTTTATTGCCGGCAGTTTTATTATGACTTCAAAAATAGGCTATTGGAGATATATTTCCAACTTCTGAAACAAATGATATAGGTCGTGTCATCCTGCCTGAAAATCTGAGGTTGGAATTCCGGAGTTGAAATTTGAATCTTGATTCCGGGACCTGGATTTAGTAAAAAAAGCACGGAATGTAATTATTCCGGGCAAAACTATGAGTGAAACCGCAAGTTTTTTAAAATGCTCACCGGCTAAATCAGGCTTTTCACTTAATATAAAAGATGTTATGCTGAAATCATTTTCGAGTGGGAATTCACCGGATTATCTTTGCTTCATCTTAAAATCAGGATAAAAACCCGGAGCAGTAGACCGGAAACCTGTATTGCCCTGCTTTAACAACATTCACCTATGAAAATCAAAAAGAACATTGCCAGCAGCGAAGAAGGATTCATTTTTAATCCGGGTACAGGAGATTCTTTTTCAACCAACACTATAGGTGCCGAGATCATCTTATTGCTGAAAGAAGAAAAGTCTCAGCCAGAGATCATACATGCCATATGTGCAAAATACGACGTGGACCAAAGCCAGTTTGAGAAAGATCTCGATGATTTCCAATCTCAACTGCTGAGCTCAAATATCCTGGAATAGTTTTTGGATCAGGAAGTATTGAGGCATAAGCCTTTCCTGGTAACTTCCATTATGCAGTCCAAATGTTTGACCGGCTTTATATTGCCTGTATTCAGGCGAAAATTTAAATAACTGATAATTAAACCAATCTATGATGAAACGACTAAGCTTTGTTCTGTTCTTGCTTGTTTTTGCAGCATTTCGTTCCCAGGCACAGATAGCCCTGGAATATACGTTTACCGGAGTTTCGGCGGCCTATATCAAACTGCCCCAGGCAGGGTATAAATTTTATGTTATGGATGTGGCCAACAGCCAATGTCGTTTATACAACAACGACCATTCGTTGTGGAAGACTATTAATCTCAGTGTTCCTGCCGGCTACTACCTGTACGACATTCAGTTTGTAAGCGAAAACCTCTTTAACACTGATAATTCCATCGAACTGCTTTATGTATCCTATAACTATAATTCGACCTCATCCTATTATAGTTATGATACACGCATTGCCAATGAGGCCGGCACAGTACTCCTGAGTGTCCCGGGTGGAGGTTACTCAGCTGTTTACCCGGCACTGAATGGCTCAAAGCTTTTTGTATGGGTATACGATTATTCGGTTTCCCCAAGCACGGTGAATACCATGGTCTATTCCATTCCCGGCCAGGTTATCACCGATATGCCACCGCTGATTCCTGCCTCAGACCAGGCTTCGATGAGAAGGGCTTTCCCGAATCCGGCAACAGCCAGTGTTACCATACCCTACAACTTGCCGGCCGGCATTGCAGAGGCCGATCTGAAACTCTATAATTCGGCTGGCATGATGGTAAAATCATTCAGGGTAGATCATAGCTTTGATTCGGTAATGCTAAGCACAGCCGACTTGCCGGCAGGTATCTATGTTTACAGGATTGAGTCAGGCAGTTTTAAATCAGAAGCATACAAACTTGCCATAAGCAAATAGAGTACTGCTTTCAGCAGGGGACAGGCTTTCGCCAGTCCTGCGGCAGAAAATAGAAATGTCGTCATAATCAGGGTATATTCCAAAAGATCTGTCACAATAAGCAAGCAGTATATGAAAAAGCCAGGAGGAAATACGGAAAATTTTGGGTCAAAGAGAATTGTCATCGCCGTTACCGCTTTGAATGCCATCGACAGCCCTGGGCCCGGAGTTGCCGTAATACGCGCCATACGCGAATGCCCGGATTTTGAGGTTCGCATCATAGGGCTTTCGTACGAGGCACTCGAACCCGGCCTGTATATGCATGACCTGGTGGATAAAACGTACCAGATTCCATACCCTTCGGCGGGGACCGACAACCTGATGGCCCGTTTGATGTATATCCATGAGATTGAAAACCTGGATGTTATAATACCCAATTTTGATGCCGAACTCTTCAACTTTATTAAATTGCGCGACAGGCTCAAATCTAAAGGTATACATACTTTTCTGCCCGAGTTGGACCAGTTTGAGGCCCGTGACAAGATCAAACTGTATGAGTTTGGCCAGAAACACGAGCTGAAAGTGCCTGCCGATTCGGTTATTTATCATGTCGGCGACCTCGTTAAAGCGCATGCAAAGACAGGCTATCCCATGGTAGTGAAAGGGAAATTTTACGATGCCATCATCGCCAATACCCTCGAGCAGGCTCAAAAAGCTTTCTATAAAATACAGGCGAAATGGGGACTGCCGGTAATAGTACAGGAATTTATTAACGGAACCGAATTCAATATTGCCGCCCTGGGTGATGGAAAGGGGAACGCAATCAGCATAATTCCCATGCGGAAGCTGTATATCACGGATAAAGGCAAAGCCTGGGCCGGTATTACACTCGATGATCCTTCATTAATTGAACTTGCCAGGAAATTCATCGAAGTCACCCACTGGCGAGGGGGATGTGAACTGGAAATTATGCAGACGGCCGACGGAATACCCTATATTATGGAGGTAAACCCGCGTTTCCCGGCCTGGATTTACCTTACTGCTGCAGCAGGACAGAACCAGCCTGCATCCCTTGTTAAAATGGCTCTAGGGCATGAAGTTGCGCCATTTAAAGAATATGAAGTTGGGAAGATGTTCATCCGTTATGCCTGGGACCTGATAACTGATATTGCCGAATTTCATCAAATATCGGGAAACGGGGAGCTACAAGGAAAAAAGAATTGGGATAAGAAAATCACTTTGTCAGAATAAGGAAATGGCTAATTGATAAATAGCAACCGATGGCCCTTTAATCACACCGAAAATTGCAAGCAAAATCCTGGACTCTTGAACGCGAAGCATTTTACTCTTCAACCCTTGAACTCTTCGAACTCTCGAAACCCTGTAACCATTTAACCACTAAGGCACGAAGAACACTAAGAGACACTAAGAACATTGACGAGCTACATGATATTCTTCAAACTCTGAAATCCTAGAACTCCTTAAACCCTTGAACCCTTGAACTCTTCGAACTCTTCGAACCTTTCAAACGCGAAGCATCGAACTCTTCAAACCCTTGAACGCGCATCCTTCTTAAATTATAGTCACAAGCAATCTATTAAAAAGCAATCATGGAAAAACTAAGATATGAGAGGCCTGTCATCAAAAAGATGAACACAGGACTGATGAATAAGTTTGGGACGCGAACCGAATATGAACCCGTTACGCATATCGACAGTGTGCCGGTAAAAAGCCTGTTAAATGATTATGGTTCTCCACTGTTTGTAATATCCGAGAAACAAATCAGGCGCAATTACCAGAATGCGAACCGTATTTTTAAGACGCGTTACCCTAAAGTACAATTTGCCTGGTCTTATAAAACCAACTATATGAACGCAGTCTGCCGGGTATTTCACCAGGAAGGTTCCTGGGCCGAGGTAGTGTCGGGGTTTGAATATGAGAAGGCATTGGGCAACGGGGTGCCGGGAAATAAAATCATCTTTAACGGACCCGACAAAACGGATGAGCAACTTATTGCTGCTGCGCGTAACAATTCGCTCATTCATATCGACCATTTTGATGAACTTTATACCCTCATCAGGCTGAGTGATGAAAACAAGCTTAAACCGCGTGTTGCTATTCGTGTGAATATGGATACCGGGATTTACCCCAAATGGGACCGTTTCGGGTTTAATTTCGAAAACGGGCAAGCCTGGAATGCTATAACCCGGATAATAAATTCCGAGAGCCTGGACCTGGTAGGTCTGCATTGCCACATAGGCACATTCATGCTTTCGCCTTCGGCCTATGGAGTCGCGGCATCAAAGCTTTGCGAACTGGCATGGAATACCAGGGAGAAATTCAATAAGGTCATACAGTATATTGATCTCGGAGGAGGATTCCCTTCAACCAACACCCTAAAAGGAGCATATTTACCCGGTTCCGATACGGTGCCTTCGATTGACCAGTTTGCAGATGCGATTACGGATGTAATACTCGGGTATGGTTTCAAACACGAGGATCTGCCCCTGCTTATACTCGAAACGGGCCGCGCCCTGATTGATGACGCGGGATTCCTGCTGGGGACGGTATTGGCAACCAAGCGACTTTCTGACGGGCGCAGAGCAACCGTGCTCGATTTTGGGGTCAACTCCCTGTTCACCTCGTTTTGGTACGATCATAAGGTGAGCCCGGCACAGGCTTTCGGGCAGCACACGGAGGAAATGGTGCTGTATGGCCCTCTTTGTATGAATATTGATATTATCCGCGAAAGCATAACCATGCCGTTGCTCGAGAAAGGGAGCCACCTGGTGGTACACCAGGTGGGAGCGTACAATATGACACAATGGATGCAGTTTATCACGCTGAGACCCAATATCGTAATGATAGACAACGACAATCAGTCTCATGTGATCCGAAAAGCTGAGACCCTTGAATACCTGCAGGCTTTCGAGCAGGTTCCTGTGCACCTGGAAGGTAATCCGCTGAAATAAATATCTTTACTGCGTCCCAGAATAACTTTCAGGGCAAAGGCCTGTTATAAATATGTAAGTTTGCCACTATGCATTTCCAGCGATTCTTTAATTCCTTCCGAAACACTATTCTGCCGGCTACGCTAAATAGCTATTCGGTAATATTCTTTTTTAACAATCGCCTGCTGGCCGCAGTCATACTCCTTATATCTTTTTTTAACTTTTTTGCCGGCTTAAGCGGGTTGATAGCTGTTCTGCTTACAGTGCTGCTTGCAAATTCAATGGGTTTTGACAAAATTCAGTTAAAAAAGGGACTCTACAGCTTTAATGCCCTGCTTACGGGTATAGGTATGGGGACATTCTTTGACCCTGGCTACGTTTTCTTTAGTTTATTGTTGTTGGCTGCCCTATTGACACTCATTCTTTCGGTTACGCTGGGTGGCTGGCTGGGTAAATATGGATTGCCTTTTTTAAGCCTTCCCTTTGTAATCACGTATTGGTTCATTGTACTGCCCTCCTCGCAGTTTGAGAATTTAGGCTTAACGGCACGTAACATATACTGGATCAACGAAATGTATTCAATAGGAGGGAACTCTATGCTGAACTTCTTCCAGACCATTGAATCCCTGCCTATTCATAAAATGCTGGATATATACCTGAGATCGATGAGCTCGATATTTTTCCAGGATAACCTTATCGCCGGATTACTCATCGCGATAGCCCTGCTGATCAGCTCGCGGATTGCATTTTCGCTTTCTGTCATCGGGTTTATTTCAGCCTACTTTTTCGCCTACTTTATGGGGTCGGCGGCCGCCAGTATAAGCTATTACAATATCGGGGCCAACTATATAATGGTTGCCATAGCCATTGGCGCTTTCTTCATCATCCCTTCCAGGTACTCGTACTTCTGGACCATATTATTGGTTCCGCTTACCTCATTGGTGCTGCTCTTCATGAGTAAATTGTTCGGGTACCTTCAGTTGCCGGTTTTTTCACTTCCCTTTTCGTTTGTGGTGATTCTTTTTGTCTATTTCCTCATACTGAGAGCAAACCCGGGTAAATTGAAACTGACTCCTATCCAGCATTATTCACCCGAAATGAATCTTTACACCTTTAACAATAATAAAGAGAGGCTGTCGAATCTTCTTTATTTCCCTTTACATATGCCTTTCTGGGGCGAATGGACCGTTTCGCAGGGACACGACGGGAAACATACACATAAAGGAGATTGGGGGAAGGCTTTCGATTTTACCATAGCAGATGAAGCTTCAAAAACACACTCAACGAAGGGCCTGCTATGCGAGGATTACTTTTGCTATAATAAACCTGTGCTGGCAGCCGCCGATGGCATAGTTGAAGAAGTTATCGATTCGGTCGACGAGAATGAAATCGGGAAGGTTAACACTAACCATAACTGGGGAAATACAATTATTATCAGGCACTTACCTGGTCTGTATACGCAGATGTCACACCTGAAGAAAGGCTCGTTTAAAGTTTCAAAAGGTGATTTTGTAAAACAAGGTGACCTGGTTGCGCTATGCGGTAATTCAGGCCGTTCTCCTGAACCCCACCTGCATTTCCAGGTGCAGGCTACTCCCTTGCTGGGATCCAGGACGATAGACTATCCATTTGCCTATTTTCATGAAAAAGATAAGCCGGAACAATTGCAGCAATTTTCAAAACCCACCGAAGGGGCTGTTGTTTCGGGCGTTGCCCCTATAAAGCTGATCAAAAATGCTTTCGATATTACCCCCGCAACGGTACTGAAATACAGTTATACTACTGAGAAAGGAATAGAGAAGACCGAGCAATGGGAAGCATTTACTGATGCCTATAACCAAAAATATTTGTATTGCAAAGAAACAGAGTCGTTTGCATATTACGTAAACGATGGATCCATGTTTTACTTTACAACTTTCGACGGGGATAAACAATCCTTATTGTACTTTTTTTACCTTACAGCGTACAAAGTGTTTTTTGGGAACGGCAATACTGAAGTGAAAGATGCCATGCCTCTCAATATCATCCGGAATAAAAAACCTGCTATGTGGATGCATGATTTTGTGGCCCCTTTTTATAGCTATATACGAATCTGGTTCTCGATAATAACAGAATCCGAAGATAGCCCGTTCGATCCGGAAACTTTGGTGCTAAAATCGAAGATCCGGTTGACTGTATTAAGAAAAATACAAACTATCAGCACAGGTACTATTACACTAAGTGGGGATGGTATTAAAGAATTTACTTACGAAACACCTAAAACAAACATAAAGGCAGTATGCATAAGCTGATCATTATCATACTGTTTTTGACTTCATTAACAGTCAAATCACAGAACCCCATCACAGTTCCAGAAGCCGATAGTATGACATACCAATATTATCTTTCGGGCGATTGGGATAAACTGATAGAAACAGGCAGGCAGCTGATTGCGCAGCATGTTGACTTTAAGAGGTTGTACCAGCGCATGGGATATGCCTATTTTAATAAAGCTGACTATTTTGCTGCCCAGAAACAATATGAAAAAGCGCTTTCGTTTGATAAGTACGATGAAGGAACACGTGAGTATCTGTATTATTGCGGGATAAATACAGGCAATGAAGGGACTAGCCGTTACCGTGCAAAAAAACTTCCGGCTGAGCTAAAAAACAGTCTGGGCATTAAAGCTATTAAACCGTTTGCAGCGGTTGATATGGAATATAATTACAAATTGAGCAGTGACAATACGCGTTCGGATCCGGCTTATTTCCGTGCCGGGCTTTATTCCCAGCTGGGTTATCGTTTGTCGGTCTACCAGTCGGTCTCTGATTATAAACAAACGGTCAACTCCATACGAATAAAACAGCCGGACTATTTCGCCTTACTGAAATACTCAATAACCGCTCATACCTCTGTAAGCCTGGCTTATCACTACCTGAATACAAGTCTCGATGGGAATAAATATCCTGGCACGCTCCTGTTTGCAGCTGTTTCAACAACCTTAAGCCGGTATACCCTGGGATTAAACGGGTCAAAATTTGCTTACGATCTGGGCCGGTTCAAGCAATTCGGACTTCATGCCGGGGTTATTTTGCCGGGAAAATCCAATTTTTACTTTAATACCTATCTGAGCGAGTTGTTTGAGACTAATAATAACAGGATGATTTTCTCTCAAAATGCAGGGGCGCGGGTATACAAAACTATATGGGCCGAAGGCCTGGTTACATTGGGCAACATACAGAACTACAACGATCACAATGCACTTTACCTGTATAATTCGATTGATCCCACCGTATTCAGAACCGGCTTCTCACTCTTCTGGCACCTTACCGGGAACATAACTTTTTACGGGAATTACCTTTACGACAGAAAACAGGTAGAACAAACTACCGATCATTATTTACAACAATCATTTTTAGGAGGAATCATATGGAAACATTAAAAAGAATTTCGCTGGCAGTAAGCTTTGCCTTTATTTTTAGCTGCGTGGTGGCGCAGAATGCATCGCTTACCCAGGCTGCGTTTGTTAAAAGTTACGAATCCGAACAGGCCGGAAACTATACAGCGGCCATAAATGTGCTGAAGCCTGTATACAAGGCAGATAGCTATGTGTTGAATATCCGGCTTGGATGGTTGTGTTACCTGGCAAAGCAATACAACGAATCCATAAGCTATTATGATAAATCAATAGTACTGAAACCTTATGCTATCGAGGCGCGCTTTGGCTGTGTCAAGCCTCTGAGTGCAATCGAAAACTGGGATAAGGTAAAATCGCACTACCTGGAAATACTCAAAATTGACCCCCAGAATACGATTGCTAATTATTGGTTAGGCGTAATTTATTATAACAGGAAGGACTATGCGAATGCAACCAAGCTATTCGAGAAAACCGTTAATCTCTATCCCCTGGATTATGATTCGGTGATCATGTTGGCATGGTCAAAATTATACGGCGGGAAGCCTGCAGATGCAAAAGTGTTATTTAACCAGGCACTCATATTAAGGCCTGACGACAGTTCCGCCCTTAGCGGGCTGAAACTGGTAAAATAAGGAATAATGAGGCTAAGGAGATGTGTTCTTCAGGGAAGTCACTCCTAATCATATTCGATCCGGATACGGTAATGCTGGGGAAGATGACGTCCCGGGCGGTTGGCGAAGGCCGAGGTTGTAAGCAGGCGGTTCGTGTCGTCGTAGGTGCGGTCAATACGGCTGAGCAAGTCGCCGGCTTCGGATTTTTCTTCCTGCAAAGTTACATTGCCTTCCGCGTCGTAGCCAATATAAGTCATTTCAATTCCTGAAGTGGATTCCTCCATGGTTTCTGACAGGCGGCCTTCGGTATTGTATGTAAACGTATTACGTTCGGTGAGATGCTTGTCTTCGTTATACCGGCGTCGCACGGATGCCTTCCCGGTTTCATCGTAGCTGTAAAGGAGATGATAGTTTTCTTCGGGTGTTCGGAATACTTCCTCACTCACCTGGCCATCCTCATCATAAACGATTTTGCGCTGGGTAATTATCTCGCCGGCAATATCATACTCGGTTTCTGAGACCAGGAATTCCCCGTCGTACACATTCACCAGGTAATTGCCTGTTTCACCGTCGCTGTCGATGCTTCTCCGGCTCAATAACCGACCTTCTGTATCGTAGGTAAAAATCAACTGGTCGGCGGTGCCGTCAAGGTAATGTATGAACTCTTTAGCCAGCTGGCCATCAGCATTGTATTCCATGCTCCGGTGCTCGGTAACCTCATCGTCAGCTTCTATGAGGATTTCGTCGATTACCTTTCCCTCCGCGTTGTATTGGTACTTGTATTTGTGTTCAATAGTTCCGTCGGGGTTATAGGTGATTACCTCAACAGGATGGCCGGCTTCGTCGAATTCGGTGCACTGAAAAATAAACTCTTTCTCCCTGATTTCTGTCTCTTCCAGATCAGAAATGTTGTTTGCCCTGTATGACTTTACGTATTTCATATTCTTTGTATTAGAAAAAAGGCCTGAGTTTAAAGTGTTGTGCAAAGCTATATATTTATTTTGATAAGCAAAAGCATATTAAGGTAAAAAGGAATGGAATCTGAGTCAGCAATTCTGTTTCCTGTTGTATCTATTTGAACTTTCCCTAAGAAAGAAAGATCAATATACCAGTCGAAACCCTGTGTGCTCCGGGCTTAGACAAGATATGCCCTTTTATGTCACCGCATATCACAATATTCTGATTAGTTAGGCTTTACGTAAATAAGCCCGGCAAATCGATTGAACCACAATAGGCACAATTGGGCAAACCGGAATTAAGGAAACAGGAGTTGTTACTACAACGGCGCAGAAAATATAGGCCTGCCGACATAGAGGAAATATGAAATTCAACATGAATATGGAAACAGTTTTCCTAATGTACCCTATGTGCCTGTTGTGGTTTTAATTTTGTCATGGTAAAGTAGGATCAGTCACTCTTTCTAAACCGGAAAGCCTGTTTTATGTAGTATAATAAACAGTACGTAACTATTTACCCTATTAAACTATAGCTGTTTTTAAAGTACTTAAAGTGCCTTGAGTGCCTAAAGTGCCTAAAGTTAATTCCACTAGCGACATTTATACATGAAATTTTAGCAAAATGTAGCTATTCTTAATCCCAAAACCGAATAAACCTTAAAAACTTTTTTTTGACTAAATACATTAAAATACAGCAAATCAATAAGGAACTTTAGGCATTTTAGGCACTTCAAACTGAATAGTTACAACAGTACAAATAATTTAATTTTTGTGGCTGAACAATAAAACCATGCTGAAATGCCTTTTTTATAATGGAATAATTCATAGGATAAGTATGGAGTGTATAAAGACTGTATTAGTGAAGACCTGGTTTTTTAGCTTGATGATGATTGCCGGACAGCATGGTTTCGCGCAGCTGGCCGGGGCCGAACCGGATAGCCTTTATATAGCCACGCTGATGAAGGATAATGCCGGCTTACGCTGCAGGGTCGACAGCCTGGATCACAAGATCAAGGAATATGCCATAAGCTGTGAAACCTGGAAACACCAGGCAGATTCGCTGCGGGTTGTGATCGTGAAACTGCGAACCGACATGGCTTTTGCGGCAGGGAAAGCAGATACGCTCGGGGTCCAGAAGTTACGGTTAACGCAGGAATTGCTGGCCTTAAAGGAGCAAATGCTGCTGCTGGATTCTACGCTCGAGGGTAAACTGCAGTTTATCCGCGATCAGCAGTTCCAGGTAAGCGATTGCCAGGCAAAACTGCAAGTGGCACAGTCGGTAGCCTCGCTCAACCAGGCCCGGCTTGAAGGGAAAATAGATGTAAACAATACCCGGGTGGAAGCGAAAGACCATGAAATAGCTTACCTGCAGGAGTCGATGAAGGAAAAGGACCGTATTACGGCCGAGAAAACCACTGAGCTCGCAGCTTTATACCGCGATAAAAGCAGTTCGCTCCATATCCTCGATTCCCTTTCACGTGCCTTCAACGCCAGGGAACTTGAACTGGTGAAAGTGAGTGAACGCCTGAAAATCATTGAGGGGCAATACAATGAACTGCTGGCCCAGCGGACTGCTGCTACCAATAAGAAGAAAAAAGTCCGCTTCGTACAGGGCGTCTCGCTAAAAAATTACCGTACCCCCGACTGGCAACTGGCACCACAAAGCGCCGCCACAACGGCAACCTATGTAATAACCAATAAAAATGCTGGCAAGATTGAATTTGACTACATCACGGGTGTGAGTCTTTCGATCTACGACCTGAGCAAGCCCGAGGGTAAATATACCTACGATGCAGGGCTGTTTGTAGGCTTTGGGGGAACCAACCTGTTCAAAAACTTTTATGTGGCTCCCACGGTGAAGGCTTTCGATTTCTTCCATTTTATGATTGGGCTGAATATGGCCGAATACCAGCAATTACAGGGTGGTTTTAATGAAGGCGATGTGCTGCCGCCCGGAATGAGTATACCGACAGTGAAGGAATGGAAAGCGAATATGTTTTTCGGGATGACGATTGATTTTGAGCTGCTGGCTAATATCCCCAAGAAAATGTGAGGAAAGGGGGGGGGAATTGGGGTTTAGGGTTAAGTGCCCGCGATGTTTGCACCTAATAAAGGGTCCCCGCTACTTGTGTATCCCTGGCTCCCGGCAGTTTAATTTCGGTCATTTCTCTGCTCCGATCGAAATTGGCACTATCTTTGCGGTTCTACATTACGTACGATCAGGGGCTGACCGGTTTTGACAGCAAGGACAGTGGGGTTGTAAGCATGCCGGGACTTTGAGTGAATGGCCCGTTAAAACCAAATGCTCGCGCCAACTAAATGGCAACAATTACGATTACGCATTAGCCGCTTAATCACAGTATTAACCTGCTAATTGTCCTCCGGGAAGCCTCGCCATCCGGCGTCCCGCTTACGGGCATCGAAAAGGGAAGGATAAGGCTGCCGGAGTCCTGACGGAAGCTCGAAAACCACAGGGAATAAGGTAAAGGTTGGGTTGCTTTTTGCCGGCTCTTACTCTACAATCAACTGAAAGCTAAGCATGTAGAAAGCGATTTTGCTGCTTGTTTGGACCCGGGTTCGACTCCCGGCAGCTCCACCAGAGAGTAAAATTTATTAAATAAAGCATTGTATATGAATAATATACAATGCTTTATTTTTTTTATATCAAAGCTTTCCGGATACAATAAGATACAAATTTTTATTATTGATTCAACTCAAACGTCAATAATCCCTTAATTGTTTCTTTAACATTTTTACCACAAAAAAATAGATTGTCATGCTTGAAATAAAGCTTCGTTATCTAATCTCTCAGGGGTTAGTTCCCCACAGTTCTGGTAAGATATATATAGTTTTCTGGTAATACCGCGAAAGCTCTGCTTCGGGGTAATTTATTATAACTTTAAAACCACCTCCTTTGGTGGTGGTTATGTTCAGTTGGCTATGCCTGAAAATTATTAATTTTGTTCAATGAGCGATTTTAAGAAATTAAGTCATGTCATTTACCGGTGTACATATCATATTGTCTGGACTCCCAAATACAGATTTCGCATACTTGAAGGTTTGGTCAAGGAATTACTTACCAAAGATATTCATACTTTGTTAGAATGGAAATCATGTGAATTGATAGAGATGAATATCCAAATCGACCACATTCACTTGATCGTAAGTGTTCCACCAAAGTTATCAATTTCTCAACTAATGGGGATTTTGAAAGGGGAAACAGCGATCAAAGTTTTCAAAAGTTATCCTCAATTGAAAAAGAAGCCTTATTGGGGCAATCATTTTTGGGCAAGAGGATATTGTGTTGACACAATTGGTCTTGACGAAGACAAAATCAAGAAGTATGTTCAGTATCAAGAAAAGCAAGAACGATTAGAGGAGCAACAAACGTTCGATTTTGGCCCCTTATAGGGGCTTTTAAAGTCCACCTTCTAAGAGGGTGGATTCTTTAATCTTACTTATAGAACCGGGTGGGGAATGGTTTTGCTGTCTTAGCAGGTAAAGAATCGTTCGTTGTTTCATGTGCGCTTCAAACGTGTAAAACAGAAATACTTTATAACACGAAACCAGAGATTTGAGACAGGGGAGATGCTGTATTCAGGAAAATTGCAGATATTTGTATGGATTTTGATTGATTATCCAATACATCTTTAATTATGACAAAGAAAAACGAAAATTCAAATAAACCTAAACCAGCTTCCAAACCCGTGAATAAATCGCTCAGTCCGCAAGCCACTAAAGACTTGTTGGGAATCATGGATGGATTTCTCGATAAACGGCTTGGATGGGTTTTATGGGTTCTGCTGGGGATAACTTTCCTTTTCAGTTTACTGCTGTTCGATATCAGGGTAAGTCTTTCGGGTGATGATTCATCCTATATCATTAGGGCATATGATTTTATACATTCTTTTAAATACCCTTCGTTCCAGGGGCCGCTATATCCCATAGTACTCTCCATTTTTGTTGCTGTATTCGGCATTAGCCTGGTACCGCTCAAAGTATTGTCGCTTCTTTCGGTATTAGCATTTATGTATTTATTTTTTGTTACATTCAAGTCAAGGATCCCTTCCACATTGCTCGTAATTACTCTATCTGCAGTAAGCGTTAACTCGTTTATACTGTATTATGCCAGCCAGACCTATAATGAAGCATTCTATATGCTTGTTCAGATGGTAATGGTAATGGTTTTCTTCCGCAATTTTATTGACAGTGAGCAGGCTCTCCCTATTAAAGAGGACCTGAAGCGACATGTTTTACTGGCTTTAAGTTTGCTGGCACTCGTACTTACAAAAAATGTCGGGTATTCAGCTGTTTTTGCTGTTGTAGCCTATTTTCTTTTGCGTGGGCAGTGGAAAAACCTGGTTTACGCGATTGTCGCATTTGGAGTCACGATGCTTGTATACCAGGGGGTAAAATATTTATTGTGGCACGATGGCGGATTGCAATTTTCTTCGCAGGGATCCGGTTTAATGAACAAAGATTATTACAACCCCCAGGCGGGTAAGGAAGATCTCGCCGGTTTTTATACTCGTTTTGTTGAAAACTCAAACCAGTACCTCTCGAAACATTTTGTGTCAGTGATCGGGCTTATCAAGGTAGTTCCTGTAATGACAGTGAATTCGTTACTTACACTTCTGATTTACCTTATCGCAATAGGGTCCCTGGTTTTTACCTACATGAAAAATAAATACCTCTTCTTCACAGGATTGCTGGCAGGAGCATTCCTGGTAGTTACGTTTTTCATTCTGCAGGTAAAATGGGATCAAAGTCGGCTCATTATACCGGCTGTACCTATGTTGCTTTTGATGCTTCTCGCTTTTTTCTATTACGTATCAGGTTTCAGAAATTACAAACTGCTTCAGGTATTGGTGCCTTTACTGGCATTACTGATTTTCTTCCAAAGCCTTGCTGCTACTGCGGTGGCAATTAATATGAACTGTGAAATCAGTGGCAGGTATGGAGGGCTTACACCCGACTGGAAAAATTACCTCAAAGCCAGCGAGTGGGCTGCGGCAAATCTGCCCAAAGATGCTGTCATAGCTTGCCGTAAACCTTCCATATCCTTTGTATATGGGAATGGACGTAATTTTTTCGGGATCATGCAGTTACCAGCTTACAGTACTGATATTTTTATGAGAAACTGGGCCAATGAACCATCAGCATACATGTTGTTCAACTATGCTGATTTCAACGGGAAACAGCTTAATCCTGAACTATATAAAACAATTAAGGATAATATGCTAGCCATGATTTTTGTAGGTGATACGGTTCTGTTTGCCGATAAATTAAATGACAGCATTAGGGGCGATTTTTCGGAGAAAATAAAGGCAGCAGGGTTTAATTATATTTCTTCGGTGAATACATTTAAGTCGATAATCAGCGCAGTCAATGTAGTGAAATTGTATTATCCTGATTCCCTGCTTAACCAGTTGCAGAATGCCGGTGTTACACATATGCTTACAGCAAGCCTGCGCAGGAACAGTGCTAAAAAGGATGGAGGGATAATTAATACCGTTGAACGCTATATGGCTTTTATACAGGAAAAGTACCCCCAGATTTTCTCGAAGGTTTCGCAGGTCGGTGACGACAGCGACGAACCTGCAGCCATCTATAAAATAGAATATGAAAAATACGGGCGCACGGTAAAGAAGCCCTGATATGTAAAGTCACGAGAAATATGCCGAATTATAACGGAAATTGGTTCATAGTTGTTGTAAATTAGGTCATTCTTGCTTGCCTGAACGGTAGGTCTAATTTATTTATTTCGGTTAAAGGTATCGAGAAAAAGGGATTGAAGGTATGCTTTTCCCTGTTTTTCGTTTACGCTGTCCGGACCCAGGGCAGGAGTAGAGTAAGAATTCGTTATAGTATTATATATCAATAAATCATCTGGTTTCTGAAAGCCAAATCCATTATTGAAAGTAAAAAATGAATAGGGGATATACGCTGTAGACAAGATGTTTTTACTGAATTTAAAATCGTTTGCACTGATGTTAAGTTGGGAAAGTAAGGTTGCCGCCAGGTCAGTCTGGGAAGCCATATTACTAATTACGGTATCCTTTACAGCCAAAGCTCCTCCCAGCCAGATCATCGGTATATGGTATTTGGATTTGTCCCATGATTCTGAATTACCCGGAAGTTTACTCCCATGATCTGCAATAATGATGATGAGCGTGTTATCCCACCACTTACGGGTCTTTGCCTCTTTAATGAAATTCCCAAAGGCTGAATCGGTGTAATGTAACGAATTAAGGTATTTCGTCTCCGTGTCAGTCCCTTTAAAAACGGCGGGAACCGGGGTTTCAAAGGGTTCGTGGCTGGTAAGGGTGAGAATAGTTTTAAAAAAATGCGTATCATTATCGGGGCTGTCGAAGAGGCACCTGTTAAATACCACATGATCGAATGCACCCCATTTCGACTTTAGTTCCGCCTCTGGAAAATCCTTATCCGAAACCATCTTGTCGTAACCAGCCTGGACCAGGAACGAACGGTAGTTGGCAAATTCAAGTGTGCCCCCGTAATAAAATTCACTTCTGTAGCCTGCAGCATTCAGCGTTGAAGGTACAAAAGCAAGCTTCTCAGTCAGTTTCTGATATTTCAGGGGACTCGATCCCGGTAAAGATGGATAAGCGGCCAAAACAGCAGCTAATCCTTTATCGGTGCGGTCGGATGCTGCATAAACCTGGTCGAACAGGACACCTTCTTTGACCAGCCGGTTTAATTCGGGCATAATGCCTGCTTTTCCTCCGGTAGCCTCAAGCGCTTTGGCTGTGAGACTTTCGGTAATGAACAGAATGATATTAGGGCGATCGTTCCTGAGCAGGTTTATCACTCTGCCTTTGGGTTGCTGAAGGGGGGCAAGCAAATTTGCGTTTTCTATATCGCTGTAATACACGTATTTAAGCTGCAAGTCATCGGATTCAGTGATAGAGAAACCAACATTCCAGATGGGATTTATCGCTGCATGGTTTGCAAACTGGTTTTTCGAAAAATACGCTGTGCTGGTATTGAGGCTGGCTATTCCAATGCCGCCCCGCATCACAATCGCTAACAAGAGTGTTGCCGGCAGTAAACCATAAGCGACTGTACTGTTTTTTTGCAATAAAGTCAGTCGCTGTGAGAAAAATTTCAGATAACCAACGTACAGTGCCCCTGTAAAGCAAAGCAATGCAATGATTCCTCCAGCAACTGTCAATGTGCTGACACTCGCAGTCATGGCTTTCAGGTTGGTCATGTAAAAGAGGGGTGTAGCATCAATCCGGAACCCCCAATAGCCATATAAAAACAGGTCACCAATGATGATTGCTGTAACTGGGAATAAGGCAATCAAAGTGTAGATATGATAAAAATACTGTATAAATTTGTTCTTAAAAAAAGATGTGAAAGTGAGGAAAAGGGAAGGTATAAAAACAATATAGGCCGCAATGGCAATATCCAGCTTAAACCCATAAAAGAAAGTTCCGACTATTTCCATAACAGGCAATTGAGCGGTTTTGCTGAAGTAAACAAGCAGAAAAGCGATCCTGGCAAGGAAAAACAGCAAATACCAATATAACAGGTAGAAGGCAAAAACTCGGATACGTTTCTTCATGAGGGTGATTAAGTAAGTACGGGGAAACTGCAAATTTGAATAAAAAACCAATGAATCCAACCGAATTATGGATTTTTATAATAACTTGGCAAACAAAATGATAGTTCATTCCGTATATCATGTATAACATCCCTATTGCAAAATGGTTTTACAGCAGCATAATTTCAGGGAATTGCTTCTAAAAGGGAACTCCCGCTCATACACTGATTTTGTGGCCGATATCGTAATCAAGCGCCCTGAATTAGTCGGTGAATTATGGGAAATATATCTTTCGGCTGAAGAACCTGTATCGAGAAGGGCAGCCTGGATTATTGACACTGCCTCGGAGGATAAGCCTGATTGGGTTCAGCCTTATCTCCCTGCTTTGATCGGGAAATTGCCCGGGTTCCTGCATGATGGCCTGAAACGCCATGCGTTGCGCATGATTGCACGCTTACCATTTCCCGTGGGTGTTGAAGGGGAACTCTTGAAAATCACTTTCGACTGGTTGCTTTCCCCGGCTGAGAGTGTAGCAGTAAAAATGCACTGTATGCAGATTTTATACCGGCTGTCGGAAACAGAACCTGATATCCTGCAAGAGTTGTACGACACTATCGAGTTTCAGATGGAGGACGCTACCCCTGGTTTTCGTAGTATTGGAAGTAAAATGATGCAACAGATTGACAAGGATATTATTCGGGAAAAAATGGGAGGTGATAAGAAAAGAGTGTAAAACGCGCTTTGGAATTATCACTACTGCCCGGAGAATTACCGCATATCATTCAGTTCCACACCGGGATGCTCAGCCTTGTTAAATGAAAACACATTATCAGCAATTGCCTGGTCGGTAACAAATTTATCGACTAAGTAAGAAAAAGTGCTTCCGTTCCGGTCGTAAATAACAAACTTGCTAATCTGCTTCTTTGCTTTATCAATTGATAATCTCACTTTGGTAAACGATTTTCCCTTCTTCAGAGGATAAAGCTCAATAATCTGGTCATTTCCCTTTTCTTCGATAAATTTGGATTTATAATCCTTATCGTAACCACTCAGCAGTTTGGTAGGGGTGAAGGAATCGTCATCGCCGCCTATATTGTTGATCTGCACTTCATTGGCATCTTTCAGGTAGGTCCAGACTGTTTTCCCATCACTGATCACATCCTGCCCGGCAGCGGTAAGTTTATACTTATCCCCTTTTGATAAAAGAGATCCTTTAAACTTATCGTGTATCTTTTCCTTAACATTATCCATAGCATAAGTAAAATCGACCTTAATCGTTTTATACGATTTGGTTTTGGCCGAAACTTCATCGAGTATGGCAGTGGCTTTTTTATCAGTCTGGGCAAATCCGGTGATGGTAAGTGCTGCCATCAAGGCAATCAAAAACAGGTTTTTCATCTTTAAAATTTGTAGTTATCAGTATTCTTGAGGTGATCTGTTATTACTGTTTAAGTCTTTCAAAAATTGTTCCAAAGCGAACTCGGTAGCAACTTTTACTTCACGTGCTTTACTTCCTTCGAAGGGTCCGACGATTCCGGCTGACTCTAGCTGGTCGATGATGCGTCCGGCACGGTTATATCCCAGTTTCAGCTTGCGCTGAAGTAGCGAGGTTGAGCCTTGCTGTGACGAAACAATGAGGTAAGCCGCGTCTTCAAAAAGTTCATCCCGTTCGCCCGGATCCAGGTCTTGTTGCAATTCAGTCTCATCTTCGTTAAATTCAGGCAAAGCATAGGCTGAAGGATATCCTCGCTGTGAACCTATAAATTCAGTGACCCTTTCCACTTCATGCAAATCGATAAACGCACACTGTAACCTGACCATATCACCACCCTGCGACATTAATAGGTCACCGCGCCCAATCAGCTGATCGGCGCCTCCGGTATCCAGAATAGTGCGGGAGTCGATTTTGGAGATCACCCGGAAGGCGATACGCGCAGGGAAGTTTGCTTTAATAGTCCCTGTAATGATATTTACGCTGGGACGTTGTGTGGCTATCACCAGGTGAATACCAATGGCCCTGGCCAACTGCGCAAGCCTTGTTATAGGATGTTCCACTTCCTTGCCGGCGGTGAGAATGAGGTCGGCAAACTCATCAATTACAACTACAATATAAGGCATAAACCGATGCCCGTTGAGCGGGTTCAGCTTTCGGGCAATAAATTTGGTATTGTATTCCTTAATGTTGCGAACCTGGGCATCTTTAAGCAGGTCGTAACGGTTGTCCATCTCTATATTGAGCGAATTGAGCGTACGTACAACTTTCCGCGTATCGGTGATTATCGCTTCTTCCGAATCCGGGAGCTTAGCCAGGTAATGTCGTTCAATTTTTGAGAATAAAGTCAACTCCACTTTTTTAGGGTCAACCATCACAAATTTAAGTTCCGAAGGATGCTTTTTGTACAGCAGTGAAGTGATAATGGCATTCAGCCCTACTGATTTTCCCTGTCCTGTTGCCCCGGCCATCAGAATATGGGGCATCTTGGTCAGGTCAGCGATAAATTCCTCATTCGAAATGGTTTTGCCAATGGCAAACGGCAGATCGTAGTTGTTACTGTTGAATTTCTCGGAAGCAATCAGTGATTTCATTCCGACAATAGCGGGGTTTTGATTCGGAACTTCAATGCCAATAGTGCCTTTCCCGGGAATAGGAGCGATGATGCGTATGCCAAGGGCCGAAAGGCTCAATGCAATATCGTCTTCCAGGTTTTTGATTTTCGAAATGCGAACCCCCGGAGCAGGAATAATTTCGTAAAGTGTAACGGTAGGCCCTATAGTTGCTTTTATCTTGTCAATTTGAATTCCGTAATTACCAAGTGTCGAAACAATCCTGTTTTTGTTGGCTTCCAGCTCATCCTTAGTTACGCTGATGGTACCTACTCCATATTCGTCGAGTAGATCAATACCCGGAAGCATAAAAGTTGCCAGGTCCAGCCGTGGATTGTATTCGGTATCCATGGTATTGTGCTCAATAACAGGTTTTTCACTGTTATTTGATGGTGGTGCAACGGGTTTCCTGGGTTCTGTCCAGCCGGATGAGTTATTGTCATCCTTTATAATAGGCTGTAATGGAATCGTTTCGGTAGTTTCGACTGTAAATTCAACCTGTGTATTAGGTTGCTGCTTCGGTTTAGGCATTACCACCACAGGTTCAAACTGGGTATTTGTAGCCTGGGTTGCACCGGATAATGGGTCGAAGGGAACAGGTTTAACAGGAGATACAGGCTTTTCTGTATCGTTTACAGCGTACTCAACAGTGTTGTATTTGTCAACCGGAATATCCTGGGCAATATTCCTTGCAAATACAGTAAATTCAGGATCCTGTTCACTAAGATCAACGCTCTTTCGTTCTATACTGCCAGTTTTTCGTTTTTCGAGCCATGCCTTAATCCTATGAAGTGAAAAATTATATGCGATAACCAGGAAAGCCACAAAAATAAATATGAGAAGCAGCATGAGCCCCATTTGCCCCATGAGTCCTTCGAGATACAGGGAGGATTCGTAACCTGTAATTCCACCCAGGATTGAAAGCGAGGAGTTACGGAACAGAAAACCCAGGGTTACCGAAATCCAGGCCATGGCCAGCAATATAAACCCCAGGCTGGAACCCAGCGCTATGATCTTATGTTTCAGGGTCAGCCGCACTCCAAGTAAGAAAAGCCAGATCGGTATAAATACAGAGCCTATACCAAAGCCTTGTTTAACAAATAAAAGGGATGCAGCGGCACCAAGTCGTCCTCCCAGGTTGTTAGCTTCCAGTGTTTTGTCGGATATTATCCTTCTGAAATTCATACCCGAAAAAATATCATCAGCCTCTCCTGAGAACCAGTTGATCAGGAACGAAACTATGGCAACGAACAGAAAGAAAGCAGCGAGCAACGAAAAGATACCAATGACCTGTGCGATTTTCTCGGTGTGGGATGTCAGTGGATTCAGGTTTTCTTCCTTATTGACTTTTTGTTGTTTTGGCTTTTTCTTTTCTTTCAATTCAGGAAGTGGGCCAATTGGCTCGTCGCTGAGGGTGTTTTTCGGAAGAGAATTTGAGGTGTATCGGGGCATTATTAAAAATCAGCTAAAAGCGTAAGTGGTCATGTGCTGCCTGCAGGCTGCATGGATTTGATTGACACAATGTGCAAAAATATGAAATTTTTGGTAATGGCTGCTTTACAATGCGGATCAAAAAAAACAGATCGTTTCCTTGCCGGAAACAGATCTGTTTTCAGAACAAATGTATCCAGGTTATTTTCGTGCTGGACCTTTCATTTCACGCAATTTTGCCTCGGTAGTTTCGGTATAGCCTGACGGAATTTCAAAAACTTTGTTCGAAACCCTTCCCGGGGTCACCGAAATTGCGCTAAGAGTTACCGGCATTCCCATGATATTGTATTCAAATTCCATCATTATTCCTGAAATAGACCTGACATTCGTGTTGAAATAGATGTTGTTGGATCCCAACTCGTCGGAGTAAAAGACTGTGCTTTTGCTTGCTTTTGGTCCTCCTACAATATTGATCTCGGCCGATTTGCAATTTTGCCCGGCAATTTTCTTGGTTTCTTTTAGCGGAACAATCGAAGGTGCACTCGGCAGGTGAAACTCTTCCTTGGTCTTTTTTACAAAATACTTCCCGCTTTCGAGGTCGACAAGGCGTGTTATACTTATTTCGTCTCCATTGATGATAATGGTATTGTCACCAAAAGGAAGTTTCATCTCCGTTTTGGCTTTATTACCCGAAATCTGCATATCGAGTGAAGTTGGAAGTGAAGCAAGCATTGGACCGGTAGCCGTAGCTGGATACGTTATTTTATATGTGATTGTTCCTGTGAATTTTTTGTTGTTCTCCTGGGCAAATAATGTTGCGAAAGGCAGGCAAACGAGAAATAAGGCAATGATGAGATTACGTTTCATAAGTTTAAATTCGGTTTAATGAGAAGAAATTAGTGTTGAATAAACTGAACGGTGTTTCCTAACATAAATTGTACCGAAACAAACAGCAGCTTACAAAATTGTCAATGAACAGAACGGAATAATTTACTCCACCTGATTTTTCCTTCAAAAAAGGACTTGTTGTTATCGAGCGAAAGCCATACAAATACTGCCTTTCCAACAATGTGGTCAACAGGAACGAATCCCCAGAAACGGCTATCGGCTGAATTATGGCGGTTATCTCCCATCATCCAGTAATAATCCATCTTAAAGGTATAGGTTGTCGTTTCTTTGTCGTTAATAAATATTTTGCCGTTTTTAACAGCCAGTTTATTTAGCTCGTAAGCAGTAATAATTCTGTCGTAAAGCGGTAGATTGGCCAGAGTGAGCTTCACTGTTGCTCCTGATTTGGGTATGTATATTGGACCGAAATTATCCACATTCCAGGGATAGGCTGAGTCGAAGGGGAAAATATAGGGTTGCCAGAAATCTTTCGGTTGTATTATTTTAGTGACTGACAGAACATTAGGGAGTTCTTTCAGTTTTGCAGCTGATTCCGTAGTGAGGGTTATTTCCTGGTCGCCTGAGTCAGTTAAACCGACTTCTTCAGTGATATCGAGTTTGCTGAGCACACGTTTGTTGATTGGATTTCCGTCAGTTTTTACCGCATATTTGAATTGGGATAATTCAGGGAAATCCAGTGGTTTACCATTAATATTTACTACCTCATTGATAATCTGTAAGCTATCACCGGGTAAGCCAATACAGCGCTTAATATAATTTTCGCGTTTATCGACCGGACGGGAGACAATATCTCCGAAATTAAACTGGTCGTTCCATATCCTTTCGCGGCCGAGCTGGCGAACTAAGCCGTAATAGCTCTGGGTCTGCTGCTTAAGTGCAACTGTATCACCGTCAGGGTAATTGAATACTACCACATCTCCGTGTTTTATGGTCGTAAATCCCGGGAAGCGGTAATAAGGCCATTCGATCCATTCGAGGTACGATTTGGTGAATTGCGTCAGCGGCAAGGTATGATGTACAAAAGGAAAAGCTATGGGTGTATTCGGGAGTTTTGGCCCATAGCTCATTTTACTCACAAAAAGGAAATCGCCTACCAGTAGCGATTTTTCCATCGATGAAGTAGGGATAGTATAGGCTTCAATCATAAATATCCGGATGATTGAAGCTGCAACAACTGCGAATATAATGGCATCAGTCCATTCACGTACCTGTGATTTTTTAGCCCTAACCCTGTTTTCCGGTTTAATAAAATGTTCCTTTTCTGAGATTCCCAGGTAAGGGATATAGACAAACGGGACCACAACTGAGAGGGCCTGTTCGCCTAATTTGTACTTGCCGTAACTTATGGCTGTCTGCACAAGCATAAGCATGATCATAAAGAAGTTTATGAACGGTACAAGCATGAGGATCAGCCACCACCAGGGTTTGCCGATCACTTTAAGCCAGATGTAATAATTGTAAAAAGGAATAAGGGCTTTATATCCGTCTTCCCCTGCATCGCTGAAAATCCAGTAGTTCAGCATGGGGAAAAGAATAATAACAAGTAAAAGTAGGGTCATCAGATCCATGATTTGGTAGCTTTAGTTATCAGTTTTATTTTTTATTTCGCTAAAAGACCAGGCAGTAGCAGTTAGTTCTGTCAATTTATTCTTTCTGCCTGGGACCTAAAGTAATACTTAGGTGCAAATATCTGCCAAAAGTTACAAGCCAAAGGCAGCATAAAGTTAAAATGTGTTAAAATGCTGGTTTATAAGCAAGTCAATCAAGGTTTTTTATGAGTTCAACATGTCCTTCATGGTGTAGATACCCTGCCGGCCCAGAACCCATTCTGCTGCCATAACGGCTCCCTGGGCAAAACCACTCCTGTTTTTTGCTTCATGTATAATAGTAATCTCGTCGGTTTCGGAACTCCATATAATTGTGTGCGTGCCGGTTACACTTCCTTCACGGACCGAACTGACCGGGATTTCACCGGGCTGAGGAACTGAGGTCGTATAACGTTGGATCCTGTTGCTTACTTCAATTATGTCTTTTGCCAGGCTGATGGCTGTACCGCTGGGAGCATCCAGCTTTTGTAAATGATGTATCTCGGACATAGCCGGAGAATACATGGGATAATCGTTAAGCATGAATGCCAGCCTGCGGTTGATTTCGAAAAAGATATTTACACCGACGCTGAAATTAGAAGCATAAAATAAGGTGCCTTTGCTACTGTTGCATTGATCAGCAACTATGTCAAACCGGTCATACCACCCGGTTGTTCCAACAACCACCGGAATGCCGGTTTCGAAGCACTTCTTAATATTTTCGGTTACGATTGCCGGAGTCGAAAACTCGATCGCAACATCACAATCCCTGAACAAGGCGACCTTCAATAACCAATCCTGTTCATTATCAATAACGACACCTATAGTGTGACCCAAGCTGACAGCTGTTTTTTCAACTTCATGGCCCATTTTACCATAACCAAGCAAAGCAATTTTCATAAATCCGGGGTGTCAAAGAGGGTTATTGTCCAGACAGAGTATTCGTATGGTAATCAAAAAAGTTAGATATCAACCTTGTTTTTAGCCAGCAATTGGTTTGGCTTCAGAACTTCAAAGTAAGGTTTACCCCGCCCGAAAATCCAAAAGATGTATTTGTACAAAGGGCCGGCAGCCAGGGCTGAACTCTCATGGTCAAATCATTACTAATATTGTAGTCGAAAAAATTGGCATCCACATCAGCATCTACAACGGTAAGTATGTACCAGACACCTGTGGCTATATAGGAGATTTCAAGGTTACGCCGGTAATAGTCACGGCCTTCCATTAGCTGGCTTTCGGTGTATCCTTTTGTAGCCCAATCGTTAGGTGGATCGGGGATAGGATGAAACCGGTTTACCGGGGAGGGAGGGTAGACTATTTTTTCCGTAACACTCACGTATTCATATGCATCCCTGAGTTCCCGGTAATATTTGGTATTATTGACGATAAAATAGATCATTGTGCCAAAACCTGCATATACTATTGGAATCTTCCAGTATTTATGGTTGTAAGCCTGCCCCAGGCCTGGCAATACCAGTGCATAAATGGTCGCCTTACGGGGTGAATGGATTTCCCCGGGCTCAGTTTGTATTGTTTTAGGAATGCTTGCCGTTGTGTCCTGGGCAAGTGCTTTATTCGCTGTTAAGTTCATACAAACCAGGAATAGTCCTATAATGGAACAAAGCCTGCGGACCTTTCGGGATAGGTAAACCGGCAGACTTTGTTCCTGTTGATAGTTAAAGTATGGTGTTGTTGTATCCACGGGCATTAATCAATTCCTAGCTTTGAAATTATAGCCTGCAGATCGTCATCCGAAGCAAATGGGATCACTATGCTTCCTTTTCCCTTAGGGGTGCGGTTGAATTCGATCTTGCGGTTTAAGCGTTCCTGGATAGAATCCTTCATGGTTTCGTACTTGAGCGGTAGGGCTATCTTGCCTGGTTTTGTTGCCGGGATATTGATCTTACTCAGTTGCCTGACTAGTTTTTCCACGTCACGGACAGAGAGTTCTTCCGCTATAATCTTACGTGTAAGAAGAAGTTGTTTGGTCTCATCTTCAACATTGATAAGGGTGCGGGCATGTCCCATGCTGATAGATCCGTCCCTGATTGCTGCCTGAACTTCGGCCGGAAGCCTGAGCAGACGCATATAATTGGTGACAGTGGTCCTGTTTTTACCAACTTTTTTGCTGAGTTCATCCTGTGTAAGGCTGCACTCTTCAATCAGCCTGTTGTAACTGATCGCAATTTCGATGGCATTCAGGTTTTCGCGCTGTATGTTTTCGATCAGTGCCCACTCGAGCATCTGCTCATCGTTGGCTACGCGTATATAGCAGGGGACTGATTCAATTCCCGCAAGTTTAGATGCCCGGTACCTTCTTTCGCCCGAAATAAGCTGGTACTTGTCATATCCCATCTTGCGGACCGTAAGGGGCTGAATAATACCTTGTTCGAGTATGGATTGAGCGAGTTCGGCCAGGGCAGATTCATCAAAATCTTCCCTGGGTTGAAAGGGATTGGTCTCGATTTTAGTGATAGGAAGATTCGCGATGGCACCAGCCACGTAATTACCCGAAATATCCTTTGAGGTAATATCGGTTTCCGGGCTTTCGAGTATCGCACTCAAGCCGCGTCCTAATCCTGTCCTTTTCTGTATTGCCATTATTCCTGAACCTTTATTTCTTTTTGATCTTGAGTAAGCGTAGTCTTTTTGTTCTTCTGTAATACTTCGCGGGCGAGGTTGAGATAATTTAAAGAACCTGTACTGCCGGCGTCGTGCATCAACACCGTCTGCCCAAAACTCGGAGCCTCGGCCAGGCGGGTATTACGGGCAATAATAGTATTGAACACCATATCCTGGAAATGGGTCTTTACTTCTTCAACCACCTGGTTGGAGAGACGAAGGCGCCCGTCGTACATGGTTAATAATATTCCTTCGAAATCGAGCTTTGGATTCAGGCGTGATTGAACTATCTTAATGGTATTCAGTAATTTGCCAAGTCCTTCGAGTGCGAAATATTCACACTGAACAGGTATGATTACCGAATCGGATGCCACAAGTGAATTAACAGTAACCAAACCCAGGGAAGGGGAACAATCAATCAAAATGAAGTCGTAATCGTCGCGTAGTTTTTCAACCACTTTGCGCATCATGATTTCACGGTCCGGCAGGTTTATCATTTCAATCTCGGCTCCTACCAGGTCGATATGGGCAGGCAGCAGGTATAGATTGGGCGTATCCGTACTTAGAATGATATTTTTAGCTTCAACTTCTTCGATGATACATTCGTAAATGCTTGTTTTAATGGTTTTGGGGTCGAAACCGACGCCGGAGGTAGCATTTGCCTGGGGATCGGCGTCGATGATCAGTGTCTTGAATTCCAATACGGCCAAAGCTGCGCCCAGGTTAATGGCAGTGGTAGTTTTACCTACTCCGCCTTTCTGGTTAGCTATGGAGATTATTTTTCCCATTCGTGAAGGTGTTAGTTGGATGTTAATGTGTTTAAATACAATGAGATACGCTCAGTAAATCAAGATCTGGCAAATAGCACCCAGGAATTGAAATAGCCTGCAAAGGTACAAAAAAGCGAAAGCCGTTTTGAACCCGTGTTAATAAGTTTTTACGTTTGAAATTTTCTTTTGTAACCCGGTTAAGGTCAGGCAGGTTGATTGAAATCCCGTTAAAAGAAGACTTTAAAGAGACTATTCAGTGGTTTCGCTACCCGTATTTTCAGTTTCAATATCAGAAAGCCTCTTAACTTCCTTATATACTCTTTCGGGGGGCTCTTTTCCTGTTTCAATAAATGAAAACGCATCCTGAAGGCCATGCATGAATTTCTCGAAATCCTCCTGGTATAGAAATATCTTATGCTTGTCGTAAACGAACTTTCCAAGGGCGTTGTCAAACCTTTTTTTGCTTTCGGTTACGGTAATGTACAACTCCTTGTCACGTGTACTCTTAACATCAAAAAAATAGGTACGTTTACCCGCTTTCACTGCTCTTGAGAATACATCCTCTCTCGTATCCAAATAATCAAAATCTTCCATCGTTAGTATTATTACTGGTTAATAATTACTCCTTCTTCCATGCAAATGTAGAAATAATATTTCATCCTGCAACAGACCTGCATATTTGCTGTGGCAAATTGCATTTTTTCATTTTCAGGTTCCTGCAAATACCTTACCTTTGCGCCCTTATTCATTAATGGTTCATTTACATTTTATGCTCAGCAGAAGGTTTCTCCGGATAAAAGTAATGCAGGCAATTTACGCTTTTCAACAGGAAGGTCCTGAAAGTATCAATGCCGGCGAAAAGCAACTCATAGTTAGCCTCGATAAGCTCTACGAACTCTATATCTACCAGCTTTCGCTCATTATCGAGTTGTCGGATTTCGCCCGTCGACGTATTGAGGAAAACAGGCTGAAACAGTTGCCTACCCCCGAAGATCTGAATCCTAACCTTCGTTTTATCCAGAATCGCTTCATCAGCCAGCTTGAAAATAACCGCGATTACCTCAGGCGAAATGCCGCATATAAGATCAATTGGGTGGATGAAGAGGAGATGATCAGGAAATTTTATAATATGATGCGGGAGGAAGAAGGCTACATCGCCTATATGGCTAAGCCTGAAGTAAGCTATGCGGATGAAAAACTGGTAGTTGAAATGGTGATACTGCGTTTGTTCTCCGAATCCGACCACCTGAGGAGTTATTTCGATGAAAGAAATATCTATTGGACCGAAGATTTTGATACAGCAGTTATGATGGTTGATAAAACAATCAAAGGATTCAAAGAATCAGCCGATGAATTTTCCAGCCTTCCTACTCTACTCAAAGACGAGAATCACAGCGATGGTAGTGAAGATATGCAATTTGTCAGGCAACTGTATCGTAAAACACTGATAAACAGCAATGATCTGAATAAGGTAATCAGTGAGCGGGCCGCTAACTGGGACTTGGAACGCATTGCCGTGATGGATACCATACTGATCAAGATGGCCATAACCGAACTGATAGAATTCCCGTCCATCCCTGTGAAAGTGACGCTGAATGAGTATATCGAACTTTCGAAAGAATACAGCTCGCCTAAGAGTAAAATATTTATCAATGGTGTTCTCGATAACCTGATAGTCGATTATAAAGAGCAAGGTATTATCAAAAAGACCGGCAGGGGACTGATGGAATAACCTGAATGTCTGCAGAACCAAGCACCATTTGTTGGTTAATTGAACTTTACCCTAATCAGAAGCCAAAATCAAGAATTAGCAAGCTATATGGAATCCGGCTTTTTCGTGCGTGAATATGCTGAGAGTGACTTCCCCGAAATGATCAGGCTATGGGAGAGCCTGGGATTAGGAGCAGCTCAGCGTGGTGACGATGAAATCGTTATCAGTCGCACTATCAGAATGGGAGGACAGATTCTGGTACTCATTGAAACCTCTACCGGGAACCTGATTGGCACTTCGTGGCTTACTGTCGACGGAAGGCGGACATACCTGCATCATTTTGGAATTCATACTGAGTACCAGGGGAGAGGCCTGGCAAATGTTTTACTCGAAGCATCTTTAAAACTGGCAAAGACGTTTGGAATGCAGATCAAACTCGAAGTTCATAAAGACAACCTGAAAGCGCTTGAGTTATACACAAAAACGGGGTTCACATACCTGGGCGACTACCGTGTATATATTATCCGGGATATTTCGACGATATAACCCTTACTAACCGGCGAATTATTACTTTTGCACTTTCGATTTTATACCCAGCCTGAATGAAAAAGAACCTCCTAGCCTTATTACTTCCACTGCTGGTTGCAGTGATATTTATTTCGTGCAGGCAGCGCAGCAATGGCAATGACCTGCCAGCCGGGGTTGTTTCCAACCCGAATTCAGCTTCCGGAACTGCCGATAAGGATGCATTACCCATAATCAGTTTCGAAAAAGACTTCCATGATTTTGGCAAACTCATATCAGGAGAGCAGGTTACCTATGCGTTTAAATTTAAAAATACAGGGAAGTCATTGCTGCTTATCTCGAATGTGAGCACATCGTGCGGATGCACTGTGTCTTCATTCCCGAAGAAACCTATTAAGCCCGGCGAAGGGGCTACCATAGATGTAAGTTTCGACAGTGAGGGGAAACATGGCTTGCAAACCAAAACCGTCACTGTGTTCACCAATACCCAGCCACCCAATACTACGCTCAGGATACAATCGCTGGTGGTTGAGCCAGGAGATTTGTAAAATAGTTCCAATTCAAATATTAATAACCCAATAAAATAAAACAGAAATCAGATGAATTTACTTAACATTTTACTCATGTCACCCCCACAGGGACAAGGTGCCGGCGGCGGCGGAATGGCCAGCTCACTCATCTTCCTGGTACTTATCTTTGTTGTTTTTTACTTCTTTTTTATCCGCCCGCAGGTAAAGCGCCAAAAAGACCAGAAAAAATTCAGGGAAGGCTTGGCCAAGGGACAGAAAATCGTAACTATTGGCGGTATCCATGGTAAAATAGTCGAAATGCAGGAAACTACCTGTACCATAGAAGTTGAAGGTGGTGTAAAGCTGAAAATCGAAAAATCAGCAGTAGCTACCGATGTCCAGGATCAACTTACCGGCGAACCCGCTAAATAGGTTTTGGTCAATTTTTATTCTGCTGAGTTTCTGACAAGCAGACAATGGCAGGAGGGAAGGTAAGGAGAATCGGAGAGATGGAGGGATTGAAAGCAGCCGGATAAAATGGCAAAAGTGAAAGGGTCTAAACTGGCTCAAACCTAAACTATTTAGAGTTGATATGGCCGTAGATAGCCAAACTGAACTGAGTTCGAAGTCAAATAATACAGGCCGGAAAGAACGCCGATCGCACCCGCGATTGGTCGTCTTTCTGGTCTGCCTTGTTATAAGCATTCTCATGTGGCTTTTTACCGAGCTGATGAAGGATTATTCCGACGAAATTAAGTACAACATCACTTTCACCAATGTTCCGAAAGACCTGATACTAACCAACAGCGGCGACAGTGTGATCACTATAGGTATGAATGCGCAGGGCTTTGAGTTGCTGGCTGCCAAGTACGCTCGCAAGATCCGCACACTTACTATAGATCTCTCGACCTTGAAAATCAGGCAGACGAGTGACGGCTACAGCGCTTATATGCCTTCTTCCCGGTTGATGGAGCAGCTAGGCCAGCAAATTCGGTTTCAGAACCAAATTACAGTAATCAAACCTGACACCCTGTTTTTCAGGTTTTCGGAAATATTCAGGAAGCAGGTGCCTGTAAGACCAGACGTTACGTATACAGTAAGCAGTCAATACGACATTACCGACAGCATGGAATTTTCTCCAAGGTTTGTCACTGTTGCCAGCATTAAAAGCATAACCGATACACTTTCGTTTGTTAAAACGCAAAAGCTCAGGCTTAGCCAGCTCGATAGCAATATAAGTGTCAAAATCCCCTTGTTCAAAGGGAATTATGCAAGCCTGATGAAATATTCAAGTGATTCGGTTACCGTAAAATTTACGGTTGAACAAGTGACCGAAGCCAGTTACCCTGTCCCGGTTTCTATTGTCAGCAACGGGGAAAATATGAAAATTTTCCCGGATAAAGTCGATGTGATATGTCGTGTGCCTCTTTCGGTGTATCCACACATAGAAGCGTCGGATTTTGCCACCCAGGTTTCATATTTCCCGGCTTTGGTGAAGGAGAAAAAACTCAGGGTAGCCCTTGTAAAGGTACCCGAAAAAGTCAGGGTGTTAAAGATCATTCCTGCCGAAGTCGAATACATTATCATCGCAAAGTGAAACGCATAGGCCTTACAGGCAATATAGGAACCGGCAAAACTACTGTAGCCCGCGTCTTTGAAACACTGGGTGTGCCGGTGTACCACGCCGACAAGCAGGCCCGTACATTCCTGGATACGAGCCGGGTAAAAGAAAAGCTTACAACCTTATTTGGCAGGCAGGTACTGGATGCAGATCAGAATGTTAACCGCAAAGCTTTGGCGGCCATTGTATTTAACGATAAGAGTAAACTTGATCTGCTTAATGGGCTGATACACCCTCTTGTGGAACAAGATTTTAATATCTGGTGTACACTTCAGCAGGGAAATCCCTACATATTACACGAAGCGGCCATACTTTTTGAGAGCGGATTCAATCGCTTATTCGAGGCAAACATCCTGGTGACCGCACCAATCGAAGTCTGTATTGCCCGTGTTACTGCACGTGACGGCATCAGCGAACAATTGGTCATGGAGCGTATGCAAAACCAGTGGACGCAGGAACGTAAGCTGGAAATGGCCGATTATATTGTGCTTAACGATGAACAATCCATGATAATTCCCCAGATATTGCATATACACCATGCAATCCTGGAGCGTTAAATTGTCAGTTCCGCTTACTTTACAATACTGAAATTGAACATGGGGCTTCCCAGAGTTCCCATCAGCCTGACCCAAATGGGTAAAAGTTGTTCGGTACCCCTTGCAGCCGTGATGTCGCCAAGATCAATAATTTTTTCCCAGCCAAACGAATGCAAGATGCCTTCAACTTCCGCCTTGGCTTCCTTATCGTTCCCACAAATAAACAGGTTACCCGGATCATTCAATAAACCGGGATTGACCATGAGCTGGCAGTTCAGAGTATTCAGCGTTTTTACGACTTTAACATCCGTAAACTGCCTTTGAATCACCTCGCCTAAGGAATCCGTATTACAGACAGTAAGAGAAGGGGGCATTCCTTTCGAGAAATCGAGAGGGTTAGCCAGGTCAACAAGAATCTTCCCCTGCAGGTTTTCGCGCCCGGCCAGTTGCAGCGCTTCGAGCGAAACTTGCCCCTGGGTGCAGTTGAAAATAATTTCACCGAAGGCCGCCGCATCCGAAAAAGTACCATTCGAGGCTAAATCTCCGTTCTTGGTTGTCCAGGCAGAGGCTTTCTCATTATTTGCCGTACGTGACCCCATCATCACTTTGTGGCCCATGGAAACTAATTTTGTTCCCAGCGCATCACCTACCATTCCCGTACCTAAGATTGCTATATTTTTCATTGTGTTTCAATTTAGGAATATACTAACAGCCGGGTAGAACAATTGTTTCCAGGGTAAAGAAATCCTGGTAAATCATACTCGGATTCATGTCTATCGCTGTTTCTTAGCATTGTTCTGCAGGATCAACGCATAACAAAGGGAACGATGATGGCGATTATCCCGGTAAAGGTCACAACCATAATAAACAAGTTGTAACGTGTGTTGTAGTTCCCCAGGAGTGATTCATCGTAGTACTTGTCGACATCTTTGTCCTTGTACATTTTCATAAGCCCAGCCACCAGTTTGGCCCTGGTCTGTTTGCCTTTAACGAGGCCGAATATGACCACGATATTGAGTAGTACGATCAGCATGACGAACATGAACATAACGATAAGCATGGCGTTGTCGGTGCGTGACTTTTCGACCATCCCAGAATTGATGGCCAGGGTGATGAGATTCAGCAGAATAGCACTCAGGATGAAAATGGTATCCGTGCGGGTATTCTGCTGCAATTCGGAAGTGATGTGTTGATGGAGATGTTCTATCATGGCTTTTGGGGTTTTGGTTAGTGTGTTTCAGTATTACCTGGAGTTGTTGATGGTATATTGATCGAAAATTCAATTAGTTGATACATGTATGCTGTTTCCTGGGGTGTACCTTACTCTATTCGAACTTCCATACCCTGGCATCTTTTGACGGCCAGCCTGTTTTGAACTGGAATTTCCGCTGTTTATATACGGTTGCAAAGGTCATAGGAATGGCAAATCCTACCGTCAGGCCGGCAGTGCTGCCAAGTGCCCAGTATTTATACCTCTTCGTATTGAATGACCCGTCCTTGTAATTATAACAGATAAATGGGGAAAGAATCATGACCAGTATGGACCCTAAAATCAGAGGCTCACCAATCTCGGCATAACCGCTCCTTTTATCATCCTGGTAGGACAGGAAATCCATTTGCTTCAATGCCAGGCTTATAAAAGCGGAATCACGGGCCGGCACCTTTAAATAGTATTTTCCAGGTACAATGGTTTGCTTCCTGGTTCCATTTGTAAGTATGCTGCTGGTTTTAACCTCTTTCAGGCGGAGATATACGGAATCGCGGGTTCCGCCCAGGAAATAACCGTCATAGTTGGTGCTCTCCTTCAGGGAATCGTTGTCAATCCATATCTTACTGATATTAACGCGCATTTCAGGCCTGATTTTCAGGGTTTTTACTTTGGAGTTTCCTGTAATGCTCTGAACTTCTGCCCTCCAGGTCTGAGCGTAAAGGGTTGGAGCACACCCCAGGATTGCCAGCAGAAAGAAAAGGTTTTTCATTTGTGGTCTTATTTAGCGAATTACAAAGATTAATATATTCGAAGCTTATTCAGGATAGTAAGCTTTTCTCGCCGGTGCGAACAGAATAGCCGATCAAAACTGTCTCCAGCGTATGCCAGGATGTCAAACCTTTAGCCTTGTTATAAATGAGTACTTAAAGGTAGTGAAATTTTATTTTTTCCTGGCCTTCATCGGGCTTCTTTTCTTCACTTTTTCAGAAGGGGCTGAAAAACGAAAAGTAATGATGGCAGATTTCACCTGGCGGATCAAACAGGAACAGGGTCGGAATGCCATAAGCCCTCGAAAAGTATTTGTCCAGGGACTTTGCTTCTTCCAGATGTTTATCCGAAGCCTCCTTGTTCCCAAGAAAATTATCACACATTGACAGTAAGCCAAGGGTGTAAGCCTTTAACGGCAGCAGGGGTTCTGGGCGGGTTTCCAGGTATCGTTCCAGGTATATTTTTGCGAGAGGCAGTTCAGTTTTCGCCTCGTCCTTGTTCTGCATTACCTGCATAATATGGTAACGAGCCAGGTCAAGAACCAGTATGTTTTCCGTTGGGTCAGCTTTCATGGCTTCATTAAAATACTGTTCTGCCTTAGCCAACTCAGCACTGAAGAGACAGGCCTTGCCTGCTTCTGCAAGGTATTCGGGCTTACTGCCATGTGTTGCGGCCAAATCCTCCCAGTATAAAACCCTGTTCATGCTGTCTGGGGCAAGGGAGGCCCTGGCTTTGCCACCGAAAAAAGCGTTCATCTTTTCCAGTTTAGCAGCATATGCCCATGCTTTCAGGCTGTCGCCACCCATTTCGGCCGGCAGAAGGCCGTATATTTCGACAAGGTAAAGCATGGCCTCAGGGTAATCGGGTTTGAGCGACAGCACTTTCCCGAAATCTGAGCAAGTTTGGGTGATGCGGTTCTTCACTTCTCCCTGCCCGGTCTCCATGGCCATGAAAGCATTCAGGAAACTGGCTATGGCTTTGTAATATGTGTAGGTCACGTTATCAGGGGCATAGCTTACCGCTTTGGCAATGGTTGCCATTACATCTCCGATTTGTGTCGGGCCACCACCTATGAACATATAATGCTCCAGGCGGGCCATTTCGTAATAGGCCATGGCATTGGTCGAATCTTTTGAAAGAATGCTTTCAAGCAATGCTTTTGCTTCATCCACTTTGCCTTTCATTCGCAGTTCAAAGGCTTTCTGAACTTCCTCGTCTCCCGGTTTGTTAGAGGCGAAAGAATAGCTGAGCATCAAAGTCATCATTAATACAGGTAAAAAAAGCAGCTTTTTCATACGGTTTGAATTTTACGTGAGTTGGTATTTTTAGAGTTTCGTTTCAACAAAAATGAAAGTTAGCCTTGCCTGAAACTGTAGTATATATTTTTTGCAGGTTAACCGCATTTATGGCATTCTTGTGTAACCTAGGCTTAGGGTAAGGTAATGGTTACGTTTTATCCGCTCAACCTCAGTCCTGACCTTCCTGAAATCTCCTCCAGCTTATTCATTCTGTCTTTAGCTTTAAAGTCAAGTACTATCTAGTTTCTGGGAGCTTTCGTTTACCCATACATTTCATGATGAAGTATAAACAGAACGCCGGTTATTAAAAAGGGCAGCATGACAATCAGCACACCGGGATTGCCGTTAAAAGCCCTGAAAAATAAGGCTCCTGCAACTGCAGCAACTATGAACAGAATGCCTCCCGCCAGTTCCCATCGCCAGGCAATGAACAGCACCAGCATGAGGATATAAGCCGGGATATTATGCATCAGGAAGCAGATGAGCTGATCTTTCCAGCTTTGGGTGCCACCGAAACAGTCCATCGAGAATAGCATTACAAAAAGGATGGCAAGTATAGTTAACATCCTGGGAACCCATAAAAAAATCCTAGCTTTCATAATTTTGAGGTTTGGCTGTGTGAATGTATTGCTTTAAGTGATAGGGTCAGACGTGTCAGAATTTATACCCGTACTTGAGGTCCAAGGCAATGGGAGTCACTTTTTTCTCCTTTGTAAAATAGGAAACCCAGGCTTGTCCTCCAACTACCTGGTGAAAGTCCTTTGACCTGTATTGCAATCCCGGGGTAAATGAAATCAATGAAATGAAGGCAGGATCAGCCGGCATTTTATCATGTACAGGGGCGATTAATACGGAATATTGCAAGCCCAGTTTTGGCTGCCAGGCTTTATTGCCGAAATAATAGCTGTACCCTCCGTTAAAAGCAAAAGGTACTATTAACCTGTCGTCATACGCGGCAAAAGCACTGGCTTCGAGGTAATTGAGGCTTTCAAGCCAGTAGCCGAAATGAGGGCCAAACAGGAAAGCACCACTAAGAACAACGCTGAACCCTATTTCCGGAACCTGGGCTTCCAGCTTTTTGGTATCCGTAAGAAGGATGAAAAAAAGCAGCAGCAGGACGAATGATTTTTTTTTCATAATTGTTTAGGCTAATTACGACATTAGTTTTTAAGTATAAACAAATCTGATTGAACTCAATTGTTAATTGAGGGTGTAAATTTAGCTCATATGGCGTTTTTTCTATTTGAAATTCTTTTGTAAATTTGTTGTAAACCATTTTGCAAGCATTAGGCAAGCAAAATTTCTAATATCTTTCCACATTTGCAGCAAGAAGACAAAATACTGTTTGCACTCCTCAAAGAAGGAATTGTAGCTGCCATGAAGCTGACGTACCCCGGTATAAATCCTGAAATCGCTGCCTGGAAAGGGCAGGAAATTACCGATTTCCAGGAAGACCTGCTTATCAAAGTGACCGGGAGGCTGAGCGAGAAGTGGTTTTATACACATTTAAAAGCGAATCATACTTCCCTGCCGCGTATCGACGTGCTGAATATGCTCAGCAAATATGCCGGTTACAGCAACTGGGACGATTTCAGGTTTAAAAATTCAGAGCACATCGGCCTGCTGGCTAAAGCAAAACAGCCGGATCGGATTTTCGTTTGGGTTCCCTTGCTGTTGCTCGCTACACTAGCCTTGCTGTTCGTCCTTTTCCTGCTTGTGAACACACAGGATTACCGCTTCACTTTCGTGGATGCCGATACAGGTGAACCCATACTGAATGGCAATATACAGGTTGATTTGTTATTAAGGAATGAATCTCCTTTGAACTTAAAATGTGACAAAGAGGGCAAACTGGTCTTCCGGACAGATCAGAGCCGGGTAAAATTGACCATACGCTCTCCTTATTATATCAACGATACAATAGAGAGGATTCTAAAGAAATTTAACCACAGCGAACAGGTGAGGTTGCATGCGGATGCTTATGCGCTGATGATTCGTTATTTCTCACAAACGGATGTGAAGGCCTGGCAGAAGCGGCGCGAACAGCTTGATCGTATGCTGGACGAGGATGCTATAATATGCCAGGTTCCCGATGAAACTGTCGGAACGAGTATGGAACTGTATAATAAGCAGGAGTTTATCGACAAGCTTACCATGCCTGTTGCCAGCCTTCATCAGATTGAAATCCTGAACAAGAAATACGAACGGGGTAAGATTGTGATACTGCGGTTTAAAGCTAAAAGGAATAAGAAATGAAACGGATCAGCCATATCATCGTACTCTTCCTGCTGTGGATCCTTTGTGGTGCCGACAGTTGCAACAGCCGCGGCCGTGAGGCGGAAATGAACGAAAAGAAACTTGTTTTGGCAACCAAGGATAGCCTGAAGAAGGTGATTTCGGTTGATACACCCGGCCCCCGCCTCCTGCAGGAATACGATGCAAAGGCGGTGCAGAAACTCGGTGATTTCGCCGGATACCTGGAAATAGCGGCTGATACTTCCCTGGATATGAGTTTCAGGCAACAGGCAGCAGCGATGGCAGTCAAGCTTTTTGTTCACGGTAGCGTAAATATGGAGAAATGGTACAGGGCTTGTGGTCTTGACAATTGCCTCAGTCCGGAAGAACTCATGGATAAATGTCTGTTAAAGGGATTGCCTTGCAGCCAGAAGCTTGCAAATGTGATGGTCGATGTGCCCCTGACTAGCCAAAACGATTCCGTTTACAAGGGATGCCTCTCTTTTTCAATGCAGGGCCAGCTTAACGCAAAATCGATTGAAGCAAAGGCTTTTCCAGGCAGGCTGTATATTGACATTTATGCCATAAAGGAAACCAAGGCATTCGGAGCCGAGAAACTGTGCGTATGGAGTGTATACCTGGGGAGTTTAAATGAATTGCGGCCGCAAAAGTATCCGAATTGATTTGGTTAATTAAAATGCTTTCTATAATTTTGATGCCTGAAGAAAGGGCTGGCATTTATCAGTGTTGGCCAATGCGGAAATAGCTCAGTGGTAGAGCGCCAGTTTCCCAAACTGGAGGTCGCGGGTCCAATCCCCGTTTTCCGCTCGAAAGACAAGGCTTAGGCCTTGTTTTTTTTTGCCCGAGGTATTAGCGGATTTCCCCTTTTTACTAACGCATATATAGTACCGTGAAATTCAATTATCTATTGGATTTAGAAAGTAGAGATTAGGAGACAATCGTTTAGGCGAAGTTCTTTTCTTTTGCCCTGTCAATGTTAATATGCTTTCCGGGAATTATTTTTTCTACGTTTTTTTTGTTACCCCTGTGCTTATCTTCAAATGCCCGGAGGTTATCCCCGGTTAAAGGATTCGCCTTGGTTTTTACTGACCTGTATGAGTTTGGGTTTTGCGTAACCTTTACTTAGCTGGAACGTATCCTGTATGTATCCAACGTTTGTGTTTCTTCTAAACAACCAGCCTTATAACCGGGTCAACCCACCATTTTACTGGGTCAGCCCTCCTAATAGCCGGACCAGGTTCGTGTTTTAACTGAATTGCTGCACTTTTTATACGGGTCAGCCCACCTTTTTACTGGGTCAGCCCTCCTAATAACCGGACCAGGTTCGTGTTTTAACTGAATTGCTGCACTTTTTATACGGGTCAGCCC
>JBAXXB010000004.1:0-46771 GCA_037128115.1 Bacteroidota bacterium | reverse complement strand
GATGGCCAAAATCACCTATATTTACTCCTGTAAGTATGATCTCCTTCAGTTCGGTAGCAGCAATTTCACTGGCTACTTTCATGGTGTTTACCACGCTTTCGCTGCGGCTGCGTCCCCTCATAAAAGGAATGCTGCAATACGTACAGAAATAATCACATCCGTCCTGTACCTTGAAAAACGAACGAGTACGATCACCCATCGAATAGGAGGGAACAAATTCGCGGGTCTTGTTTACATCCGAAACATAGGATTCGTGATGCCCGTAAGCGTGAAGTTCATTGCCCCGGCTCTTAATCACCTCACCCAACCTGAATTTATCGTTGTTCCCGAAAACCCAGCTCACTCCTTCCATGGCGCTGAACATTTCGGGGTTTGCCTGAACTGCACAACCAATCACTGCAACCTGGGCTCCGGGATTGCGTTTATGAGCTTGCTTTATAGCTGTTTTACATTTCTTTTCAGCGGTTGAAGTTACAGAACAGGTGTGAACTACATAAAAATCAGCCTGTTCTTCAAAATCAACAACCTCGAAATCGTCGATTCCGAATTGCCTCGAAATGGTGCTGGTTTCTGAGAAATTGAGCTTGCAGCCTAAAGTATGAAATGCTATGCGCTTCTTTAGTGTCATGGTACAAAGGTAGGGATTTTGGAATGGCTGATGGTAAAAGCTGTTTGGTAGAGGGTAGTAGGTAAGGGCAGAAGTTGGAAGGTTTGGCTAAGGATTAGCCGGAATACTTTTATTGTCCCGCCACTGGCTGTATTGCTGTACAACAATTCCCGTAACGATAATAAACAGGCCAATCACTGTAGAAGGAAGTATCTTTTCACCTACAAAAATAGAAACCAAAATCAGAGAAATAAAGGGGGAAATAAATACAAGGTTCGAAACCCGGGCCGTATGAGTTGATAATTGGAGAGCCGTGAGCCAAAGTACGAAAGTGAGGCCCATTTCAAATACGCCAATGTAGATTCCTCCCACAAGGCCGGTGAGTGGAGGTATACTGATATTATGGCTGAAAATATTCCATACCAGGATATAGACGGATCCGAAGGCGAAATTGATAAACATTTTGACTATGGATTCGCGTGGATCTTTCATGTTAATGATCCAGAACGAAGCCCAGAATAAAGCGCTGCTGACAGCCAGCACCACCCCGGTAGTGTCCGAAAACCTGAACTGTGTGAAATTGCCATGCATGGCAATGACAATAGTCCCGCTAAAACTGATTACGATAGCAATTAAGCTTAAAAAGTTGATACGTTGCTTCAGGAATAGTATGGAAAAAATAACCAGCATTACCGGCCATATATAGTTCAGCGCAACCCCTTCCTGGGCAGGTATACGCCTGTAGGCTTCGAACAAAACCAGGTAATACATGAAGGGATTGAAGAGGCCCATCAGGGCTGAATTTGCAGCTTGTTTAAGGCTCAGCTTTTTCAGGATACTAAATTTGCCTTTGATCAGGACCACAATTCCAAGGAAAATAAAAGCAGTAAATGTGGCAATGAGCAACAGCATCCCAGGGTTTAAATAGTTCAGGGTCAGTTTAAATGCTGTACCCATGGTCGACCAGAACAGGACGGAAATAAGAGCAAGACTATAGGCTTTGGACTGATTTTGCATCAGGATTTGGTTGGTGGAAACAGAATTATGTACGCCGGCAAATTTACGAGCTATATTTCAACAATCATAACCGGCTTTTTGTTACAGGGTGCGATGGTAACTTATTATATTGCTTCCTATAAATGCCTATAATTCAGAGCTTTTATTGATAACAGTTTGTTTTTTAAAGTACTTGCACAGGAAGTTTAAATCACTAATTTTGCGCCTCATTTGAATAATCCAAACGTATGAAAAAACTTGCAGTAGTGGCATTTGGCGGGAATGCTCTCCTTCGCGGCGATCAGCTGGGAACCATCGAAGAACAGGAAAAAAATGCACTCGATACCTGCGAACGGCTTCTTACCCTTATCGACAGGGGATATAATGTTGTTCTCACACATGGAAACGGCCCCCAGGTGGGCAATATCCTACTGGCAAATGCTGCCGGAAACCAGGTTTATAACCTGCCTGAAATGCCTCTCGACATTTGTGTGGCATACTCCCAGGGATTTATCGGGTATATACTCGAGCAGCAGTTGCGCAATGTGCTTCGTTCGCACGATCTCGACAGGGATGTAATTACTATTATTACCCAGGTCCTGGTCGATCGTGATGATCCTGCTTTCGAAAATCCAACCAAACCCATTGGCCCATATTATACTAAGGAGGTAGCCGATCGCACTACTGCGGAAAATGGGAGCATTTTTAAGGAAGACCCACGCGGACGAGGATGGCGCAAGGTTGTTGCGTCGCCTAAACCATTGGTAATCAGTAATCAGCGTTCAATCGAGCGCATAGCCCGTGACGGACAGATCGTCATCGCAGTAGGTGGGGGAGGAATTCCTGCTTTTTATGTGGCTGAAAACAAACTTCAGGGTATAGATGCCGTTATTGACAAAGACCTGGCCTCAGCTTTGCTAGGAGGCAATATCAATGCCGATAAACTCTTTATCCTGACTGATGTGCCAAAAGTTTGTATCAACTACAATACACCCCAGGAAAAGACCATCGACCGCATGAGCGTTCGCCAGGCTAAACAATACCTGGCCGAGGGCCATTTTGCCGAGGGCAGCATGGCACCAAAGATCCGGGCAGCCATCCACTTCGTAAAACACACCAGCCGCGATGCTATCATTACTTCAGCGGGCTTACTGGGTGTCGACAACGGAGGTACCAGGATATCCATTGTTTAACCGGATAGCGTACCGATAAAATGCTTCTAAAAAACACTTCAAAAAACTATAAATATGGCTTTCAATCTGAAAAATCGTCATTTCCTGAAGGAACTTGATTTTACTCCCCAGGAAATCAAATTCCTGCTCGAGCTGTCATTCGAACTTAAAAAGTCGAAATATGCAGGCACCGAGCAACCCCGCTTAAAAGGCAAAAACATTGTTTTGCTTTTTGAAAAGGATTCGACCCGTACACGCTGCGCCTTCGAAGTTGCTGCCCTTGACCAGGGTGCCCACGTTACCTACCTGGGACCTTCGGGATCGCAAATGGGTAAAAAAGAATCAATGAAAGACACTGCCCGCGTGTTGGGCCGCATGTTCGATGGTATTGAATACCGCGGTTACGGACAGCATATTGTTGAAGCATTGGCTGAATATTCCGGTGTACCCGTATGGAATGGTTTGACTAACGAATTTCATCCTACCCAGATGCTTGCTGATTTCATGACCATGATGGAACATATCGACAAGCCCCTGAGCCAGGTCAGTTTCGCTTTCCTGGGTGATGCTAAGAATAATGTCGGCAATTCACTCATGGTGGGCGCTGCCAAAATGGGCATGGATTTCCGCGCAGTGGCTCCCGTGAGCTGCCAGCCGGACCCGGCTCTCGTGGCTCAATGCCTCGAAATTGCAAAGGAAACCGGTGCAAAAATTACGGTTACTGATAGCGTTGAAGAAGGCGTTAAGGGGTGTGATTTCCTGTATACCGATGTATGGGTAAGCATGGGCGAACCCACCGAAGTATGGGCCGAACGCATCAAACTGCTGAAACCTTACCAGGTAAATATGGATATGGTTAAAAAAACGGGGAATCCAAATGTAAAATTCCTGCATTGCCTGCCTGCTTTCCACAACCGCGAAACTATGGTAGGGGAGGACATCTTCCAGAAATTCGGGCTCGATGGCCTTGAAGTTACCGATGATGTTTTCGAATCAAAGATGTCGATTGTTTTCGATGAAGCCGAAAACCGCCTGCATACTATTAAGGCTGTTATGGTTGCAACTTTAGGCAGTTAACTGTCAATTTTGATAATAACAAAAAAAGGCTGCTTTCGGGCGGTCTTTTTTTGTTTACGGATTGCAGCCTAACTTTCTTCCTTAAAAAACAACTGGTAATAATTCATTCCCGTAACGGGATCGAATCCTTTTACGATCTGCTGGTGATCGCCGTGAACATAGATATGGAAGTTCTTATCCAGTTTAATCACGCTCTTAAACACCCTTGATTGCTTCTTTACGGCGGCATCCGAAATATTGAAATTATCGGTCAACTGAAGGTTGTTATCTATTTCAAATTCAGTTCTGTACGATTTAAAGCTGCTAATCACGTCAGGAGCCTGTATCACTTCGTTGGCAAAATCATCCATGTCGAAATTGTCGTTTTCGCGGAAGAATTTTACAGATTTATGCAGCATATCTGCCTGGTCGGCTTTAGAAACATCGAATTTTTCGGGAAGCTTTTCAACCACGAAATTGCGGCACAGGCTCAAGAGGTTTTTAGTTTGGTAATATTCATCATTCCGGGGGCTCACATGCAGGAACTGGTCGATCCAGTACTGTGCCTCACCTCCCTTATTCAGATTATCGACCACTGAAACGAGAAAGCCTCTTTCGCGTTCCGTATTAAAAATCAGGCAACCCTTGTCCAGTTTATGGATATTGATCCCGGCTTCACTCTCAATTGAAAAACCAAACTGTTGTTGGTTGATTTTAAGAAAGGTCTCTTTTGTTTCCGACTTGAACAAGCCGACAGCATCCATGGTTTCGCCATCCAAAATGCAATCACGGAAATATACGACATAGAATTCCCCTCCTTTTATTTTTGGGTGAACGGATTGTTCGTAAAGATGTTTAGCCAGGCTGACCGATTGATCAAGCAGTGATCCCGGATCATCGAAAATGGAAGAAACATAGGAAAATACCTCGTTCAGGTTCAGGTCCGATTCGTGTGAGAGATTGTAATATTCATCCGATTTGAAGGGTGAGAAAAAATAAGTCAGTAAAAGGTTGTTGATACCCTCATCCGTTTGTAAAAGGGATTTTGAAAACCGCAGGCCCTCTTCATTCAGCTTGTTGCCGACCAGGTGCAGGGCAATCGATTCTATTTCAATTTGTTCTGTGGTTATCATCTGTATATAAATAAATCAAGGTGCGATAGAATACCACACCTTGAATTGGGTTATGAACGTACTAATGCTGTTACCGGAGTCCCATGGCAACAATGATCTCTTCGATACGGGCATCCAGCCTGGATTCCGTACTTTTAAAGTCTGCCACGGCACTGAGATCAGCCCGCACACTGAAGTAAAACTTTATTTTAGGCTCGGTTCCTGAGGGGCGCATCGATATCTTACTGCCATCCTCCAGGAAGAACTGCAAAACGTCACTTTTAGGAAGTTCAATAGGAGTAACCTTCCCGGTATGAATATCTGTAGCCTGGCTAAGCCCGTAATCATTCATGAGTTTGACTTTAGAGCCGGCAATTTCCTTCGGAGGATTACTGCGGAAGCCTTCCATCATGGCTTTTATTTCTGCCTGCCCGCTCATGCCTTTGCGCACCACGTTCACCAGGTTTTCTTTATACAAGCCGTATTCTAGGTAAATGTCGAGGAGTAATTCATAGAGGCTTTTCCCCATGCTGCCAGCCCAGGCTGCGCATTCAGCGAAAATACAGCAGGCAGTAACGGCATCCTTATCGCGTACAAAGTCTCCTATCATAAATCCGTAACTCTCTTCACCACCGCCGATAAAGGTTTTCTTTCCTTCATATTTCCGAATCACATCGGCTATCCATTTGAAGCCTGTGAGCACGTCGAAATATTCAACCCCTGCACTTGTTGCAATATCGCTGATCAATTCAGAAGTTACGATGGTTTTTACAATATATTCATTTCCAGTGAGTTTCCCTTTAGCCTGCCATTGTTTAATCAGGTAATAAGTCAAAAGGGCGGCAGTCTGGTTCCCGTTAAGCAGTATGTAATTTCCTTCCAGATCTTTAACTCCAACCCCAATGCGGTCGGCATCGGGATCGGTAGCCAGCACCAGGTCGGCATGTATGAGCCGGGCTTTATCCAGTGCCATCTGCATGGCAGCTTTTTCTTCGGGATTAGGCGAAACTATGGTCGGAAAGTTGCCATCCGAAACAGCTTGCTCTTCAACGATGTTAATATTTTCAAAGCCATAATTCCTCAGAGCCTGCGGTACCAGTGTGATGCCTGTTCCGTGTAAAGGCGTATACACGATTTTCATGTTCTTTTGCGGAACGATCACTTCGGGGGCAAGGGAATAACTCAGCGAAACTTTCAGGAATTCAGCATCAATGTCTTTTCCTATCATTTTGATTTTCGATTCATCGCCGGCAAAATTTACTTCCGCTATCGATGCAATCTTCTGCACTTCGGTAATTACATTATTATCATGCGGCGGAATTAATTGTGCACCGTCATTCCAATAAACTTTGTACCCGTTATATTCTTTAGGGTTGTGGGAAGCCGTGATCACAATTCCACTTTGGCAATGTAAATAACGCACTGCAAAGGAAAGTTCGGGAGTAGGGCGGAGTTCGTCGAAAAGATAAACGATGATGCCGTTGGCTGACAATACTTCAGCAGCAATCTTTGCGAAATAACTGCTGTTATTGCGCGAATCGTGTGCTATCGCCATCCGTATTTCATTTTCACCCGCGAAAACCTTTTTAAGGTAATTGGCGAGGCCCTGTGTGGCCATACCAACTGTGTAGCGGTTCATGCGGTTTGTACCATCACCCATAATTCCGCGCAGGCCGCCTGTGCCAAATTCAAGGTCGCAGTAAAAGCTTTCGGCCAGTTCAGTGGGATCATTCTCAATCATACTGTTTATGCGAACCTTTGTTTCATTATCAATATTATTGTCGTTGAGCCAGGCTTTTGCTCTCAGTAAAATTGCAGGGTCTATAGGTGTATTTGCCATACTATGAATGATTTATCTTGTTAAGTTTCACTAGGAATTTGGTTTATACAAACCTAGGAAAATTATTAGTACCAGCGGAAGGACATGACAGAAAAATACTATATAACAACAAATTGATCTGGCCACGCATAAAAAAGGCTGCTTTCTTTATCGAAAGCAGCCCTTTATTACAACAGAGTATTAAAATTTCTTTCCGGTTGCGCCTGCTTTTTTAGCTATAATATACATGTCAACAGAGCAGTTAAAAGTCTGTCCTTCTGCTATCTGGAATTCGGTCAGACTTGGGGCACCCAAACCACCGGATCCATACCAGCCTACATAATCGGTTACTGTCCATGTGCCGCTGTTGTCAATATCTTTCCATACATCAAGATAGTAATTGCCCGGGTTAACATTAGTGAGCGTAAAGCTGACACTCGCTCCCGATCCACTTACTGCTCCAAATTTAATTGGCTGATTATTTACCCAGTTATCATAAGAAGTATAAATGCTGACTTTAGAGTTAGAAAGGTCGCCCGATGTGCCGGCGGGGAATTTGGCAGTGCCGGTTACCTGGGTTACAGCCGGCAATACGGTTAAAGCACCATTTCCTGTAATAGTTCCACCTTTGCCGTCAGCTACAGTCACCGTTACAGAATGTGCTCCAGCGGATGATGGAGCAGTCCACGAAGCTGATGCCCCGTTTCCTGAAATTGCACCGCCTGTTACAGTATAACTGTATGTAAGAGGATCTCCATCCGGGTCAGAAGCTGTAACTGAAACGGAAACTATGCCATTAGCATTTACAGTGCCGGGATAGACAACGATTGAGGCGATGACGGGATTGGAATTAGTGGAATCTTTCTTGCAGGAGGAAATTACAAGCAGACTTAGCAATGCTAGCATTGCGAAAAGGGGTAGAGTTTTCATTTTCATACGATTTGGTTTTAGATTAGTTGAAGGGAAATATTTGATTATTTAGTTAGCAAGGATAAATAGTCAATCTGGTTCAATTCAATCGCTGTTATTCAGCTTAATCAGTCGCATAGCCAATACTGGCCAGAGTTAGTAACAAAATCTTATTTCGTGTTTTCTCGTATTAAAAGTACTATTTGGTATAGTGAATTTTTAGTCAAGGTATTCTATAAACACGAAGATACAAATAATAATCCGAATATGAGCTTGGAACTTTTTTTTTTTTGAGCGGTCACAAAATTTATTAGCCGTTTTTTTGTTTGTTTTTGGCTGTATTCCACAAAAGCTAGCCTTTCCTGCTCCCCGAATCATCAAAACAAGGTAAACAAGAGCCTATAAATGGAAAGCTCCATTGTGTCAATAAATGCCTGCCGTCTTATACTACAAAAGATATATGTTTATCGCACAGGTATTCGTTATAAGAAGTCGTATTTTTTATAAACTGGCAATGGCAGCAGTGCCAACTATGATCAGCATAATTACATAGAAGGATAGGATTACGATGGTGGATACGCCAATAAAAACAAAGAGATTTTTCAGGTTTTTGATTGAAGCAGTAAGAAGTTCTGTGCTTGAGAGGTTCGCCGCTTTGATCGCATTATTGGAGAATGAATTCAGGAAAATAACAGGAACAACATAAATGCCTGCTAATAGGATGTAGAAAATGGAAAAGATTTTAGGCGAGAAGGGCAGGTTCATAGGAACCATCTCATCCGATACAAAATTCATAACGAAACTCATCAGGATTGCAGCCACTACCAGCAAGCCAGTGACAATAAATCCCAGGATGGCAAGGAATTTACCCCATTTTGCAGCTTTTAAAAGAAAACTGATTGATTCAGGTGTCAACTGAGGTATTTCGGCTGGTGAATTTGTTGAGGATAATTGGTTATTGTCTTCCATGATACATGATTTAACTTGATTATAATTGTTTGGGAATTTTCAGATTGATTAATTTGACTTACAAATATAAGGAAAGTACAAGCAAAAGGTTAGATCCAGACATAAAAAAGCCAAGTGCTGCTCAAATGGCTTTTCAATGCGACTTGTATTGACTGTGCTAATTTCCTTTTAAGGAATATTAGCTTCCAAAGCGGCATCCACCAGTTCAGATATGCTGCTGATTAACAGCCCTACCGAGGTATCGGCTGCTCCATAATAAATTTTTACTTCGCTGTTTTCCAATGCAAAGCCTTCTGAATCATATTCTTCCACAATTAATCCGCTGGGGAAAGTGACATTGGGTACCTGGCCGGCAAGTTCCCAAATTTCCCGTGGTTCCAGTATGTTGCAACGGCAACGGCCGAGAACTTTCGAAGGGTCGTTTAAGTCGAGCAGCATCACCCCACCCTGGTAAATATTTGAACTTCCAAAATGGCCTGCAACACCATGATACACATGCAGCCATCCTTTTCGTGTTTTAACTGGAGGAGGACCCGAGCCAATAAATTCATCCCAGTAATGGAAACGACCCTCAATGAGAGGGGCTTTAGGTGTCCAGTCGAGTAGATTTTCGGATTCACTAAGCCAGATAGTGCTTCCCGAAGTAGGGCCATCACTGTGACGGGCTTTGTTGGGCCTGTCCATACGGTAATATTTACTGTTGATTTTTTCAGGGAAAAGCACCCCGTTCCGTATGTCCTCGTTGGATGTAATTCCAAGAAATTCAAAAGATTTGAAGTCATCTGTTACACCCAGGCCCAGTTGACAGCCTTCCTGCATGTCCATGGCAAACATAATGTAAAAACGGCCTTCGAGCCGGGTTATACGGGCATCATAAATATGGAAGACCTTGTCCTTTACATTTTCAATTCCTTTGAAGTCAACTATCTTGTTTTCGACAGTAAAATTCACTCCATCAGCACTTTCGGCCATCACGAGGTATGTCTCCCGCGAACGGCTCTGCACCCTGAGTATCAGCCGATAAATGTCACCGTCTTTTATAGCTCCGGGATTGAAAACGCTGGTAACATCCACTAATTCAGGAGGAATAGGAGGGATGTGGGTACGGGTAAGAATGGGGTTATGAGTATGCCTTATCATGGATTTACGATTTACGATTTACGATTTTAGATTTACGATTTTCGATTTTGGAATAAGCTTAACACCCGAAGCTCAACACACGGTTTCTATAAGTTCAATTACGGTTTCAATTTGCAAATAAGGGCTCAATTCCTTTAAAAACACACACAACTTCCTAGCCCATTGTTACTTTAACCAGGCAAATCTTTCCATAGCAGACAGGAAGTATATTCCCGGAAATGATATGGCCGTCAACCTGTATTTCTTTCACTCCTTTCTGGAAGCCGCCACTGTTGTTTACTTCGATAAGATACCGGGTTCCGCGGTAAACGCGCTCGGCTGTAAAGGATTTCCAATGTGAAGGAATAGCAGGATCTATCATCAGTCCATCATAGGTTGAGCGTATGCCCAGCATGTGATCGTAACTCACCCGGTACATCCAGGCTGCCGACCCGGTCTGCCACGAATGGCTGGCTCGTCCGGGTGAAGAATGTTCGTTACTGGTAATGTATTGCGAATATACATAGGGTTCGGCCACGAAAATATCGCTGTCGATCCTGTTTGGAAGCATTTTCTTAAAATACTCAAAAGCTTTGTTACTCCTTCCCAGCATGGTTTCCGCCTGTATGACCCAGGTGGTAGGATGGCAGAAGACGGCTCCGTTTTCTTTCTTTCCCCATACGCAGCGTGTGACAAGGCCAATGTTTTTATCAATTTCGTGCCAGGCGGGTGTACACTTTTTGGGCCCCTCGGGTGAATCGAGGTATTTGCTAACGCTGTCCATTGCCTTTACCAGCCTGCCCTGATCCGGGAACCCGGCCAGAACCGGCCATATCTGGGTGTTCAGGAATATTTTCCCATATTTGTTTTCCTTTGATCCAACCTTGCGGTTGTTTTCGCCAAAAGCGCGGATATACCACTCGCCATCCCAGCAGTTTTCATCAACAGCAGAACAGAGCGCATCGCGTATTGCTGCAACCTCTATAGATTCCTGGTTTTTGCCCAGGAATTCAAGCAGTTCAGAAAACAGCTTTAGCATGGCGGCATAAAACATACCACCCCAGACACTTTCACCTCCTTCGTCACCCCCGATATAATCGAGGGTATCGTTCCAGTCGCCGCGGCCGAAAATGGGTAAGCCGTGTTTCCCTAAATTGTTCTTAGCAAAGGAAACCACCGCCATCATATGTTCCAGTATGCTGCCTGACAGGCCTTCGTCAATAAAGGGCTGAATGGTATCAAGCAGGGTGAAATCGCCGGTTTCTTTCAGGTATTCGGTCACTGCCAGCATATACCATAAAGGATCATCGCAATGGTAGGTGAATTCGCCCTGGCCGTCGCCATGAAAATGGTGATAGACTTTTCCATCGATACGCATTTGCCTCGAAAGCAGCAATATACGTTCTTTTGCCTTTTCGGGATCCGATATGGTGACAGCAATAGTATCCTGGGCCGTATCGCGGAAACCAAATCCGCGCCCAATTCCCCAGTAGTAGAAACTGATCACCCGGCCTACGTCGAAAGCTACTTTTGCCTGGTAGGGCAGCCAGTGACGCATAAAAATATTGACATCTTCATCAGGTGTTGTGGCGCTCGTAAAAGCAAAATACGCATCCCATTTCTGAGTCAGATCAGTAAATGCCTGAGCAACTACTAATGGGTCTTTATATTTGTTGACTCTTGCTTCTTTTAATTCTTCGAACCTGATTTTTTCGATTACCCCGAGGGAGAAGATAAGATCGGTGCTTTCGCCTGCCTGGAGTTCAATATCTACCTGCAATGCGCTAACAACATTTCCAAAATCGGTTTCCAGGTTCGAAAGTGATTCATTTTCAATGCTTTCCGGGTTATTTTCGTTCCTGTACAGCCCTAGAAACCTTTCCCTTACCGTCTCGAATGCTTTGACAGGTTGATTTACAGTAAAAAAAGTCCACTGGTCCCACTCCTTGTTCTCCTGCTGCTGTGTGCCTTTAGTCTCGGTAACCCAATACGTCTTGGTCGAAAATAGGGCATTATGTTCCTCTTCAAAGTGGGCCCGGTTAAAATGCTGGTCATCACATTGATTGATGAGGTCGACCAGCGCATGACCCAAAGCCAGTTCCACGTATCCATAAACGGAAAGTTTCCGCAGTTTACCACTCGTATTGGTGAGAATAGTTTTCCAGATTTCCTGGTCGTCCTGCCCGGGAACAAAGAAGAGAACTGAAGAATCAATTCCGTTTACTGAAGCCTCGGCCCTGGTATATCCAAACCCGTGCGCCACGGTATAAGCTTCGGGCGATTTGCCAACCGGCTGCCAGGTCAGGCTCCAAATTTCGCCTGTTTCCCTGTCCTTTACATAGATATACTTACCGGGTCTGTCGGGCGGAACTTCATTGATGCGGTAGCGGGTAATCCTGCCATGAAGTGGGCTTTTGTAATAGCTGATACCGCCGCCGTTATTCGAAATCGTCGAAAAATAACGCCCGTTATACATATAATTGATCCATGGACTGGGCGTCTTCGGATTGGTGATAATATATTCTTTCCCGTCTGTCGAAAAATGTCCGTAGTTCATCGCGGTAATATTCTGTTTTTACTTTAAGGATTGTGAAGGTAATTAATGGAAGTTAGGGAGTGGTTGGAATAAGGTAGAAAGCAGGATGAAGAGACTATAATCCAGATTTCAGTTTACCAGTTGTGTAAACCTACTCCAGGGCCAGAATTTACCCTCCATCCTTTCCCACAAACCCATCGTCCTTATGATCCCGTATATTATGCTTCAAGGCGTGTATCATCTCAAAAAGGTTTTTCAGCCCGCCAATGGTAAACCAGACGGTTACTATAATTGACGCTCCCAGGAAAAGATACGTGTATACCTTCCAGAAACTCATCCACTGGTCGTTTGTAAAGGGTTTGACAAAGAAATAGAATAAGGTTCCGATAACGAAAACTACAACCCAGGCGGCAGTCCAGCCTGTTGTTACCCAGTAAATTGCTTTGTCGCCCCGGGTAAATTCCCTGGTCGGGGCCAGTACTTTCCAGCCTTTAACCACTTCATTGCTGCCTTTTATCGAATCATCCTTTACCGCATATTCACCCCGGTGCAGAAGCTTGTCGAGGTTAAAGGCTTTCCTGGGCGTAAGCAGCGAAACCACGAAATATACCAGCGATGCCAGTACCATTGCCATAAACCATCCCCATTGCCCGTTGATTGGGTAACCGGGAACATATTGTTTCAATAGTATATTCATCCCGGCTGTCAGTGCACCCGTTATCATGGCGGCCCAGGCTGCCGGGGTTGTTCCCTTTTTCCAGTAAAGTCCTCCTATAATAGCGGCACCGGAACCGCCCACAAATATGGCTCCCGATATATTCAGGAACAGGAAAACCTTTTCGGTTTGCTGAAAAACGATGCTGAGTATAAAAATGGTAATCCCGACTCCGAGTATCGAAAGTTTGAGGTATTTCAGGTGCTCGGCAGGTTCAAAAGCTTTCTTACGAATGGGCATCACCACATCCTGGATAAGTATGCTGCCCCAGGAATGCATATAGGTGTTATGGCAGGTTATGGCTGCTGCCAGCATGATGGCTGCGAAGGCACCCTTGAGTCCAACCGGCAGGAGGTAGTTCAGCACCATGGGGACCCGCAACTGGCTCTGGTCGGCCGGGGCAAAACCAGCCAGCATATGGTTGATGCTGTCGGCTATCACCTTGTAGTGATCATGGTGGAAAATAGTGTAGGCGATAATAGGCACTATCATCAGGAAGAGACCCCATTGGGGAACCAGGCGCCAGTTAGTAAGCACATCGGCCATCTTGGCTTCGTGGGCGCTCTTGGCGGCTATATTGAACGATGAATTCCCCTGCCATGACAGCTTGGTATAGATCAGCCCGAACATGCCTATAAAGAAGAACCAGGGGTTAAAATCCTGGACTTCCCCTGCATCGAAAGGGTTGATCATCGATTTCCCGGCAGGTGCAGCCTGGACGGCTTCGCCTATATCGGTCCAGCCGACTTTTACCAGTAAAAGCACAACTATGATCACAAAAACGATGTTGACAAATACACCTTGTATGAAATCGGTAAACATAACGGCGATATGGCCGCCTGTGAAAATAAAGTAAAGCGGAACCAGCACCATTACAGCTGTAGTAAGAATGTAGGTAACGGAATAGGTACCCAGGTGGCCGATTTCGGGAATGCCGCAAAAGTAAATAAAGAATTTAGCGCTGACGGCCGGGAAAATGATCATATTTACAATACCCGAAAGGAACGCCAGTATACCGGCAAAAATGCGGAAAGAACGGCTATACCTCATCTCGAAGAACTGTGCCATGGTAAGGGCCCGTGTCTGCCTGAAACGATACACTACCCAGCCTGTGACACTTATGGTTACCAGGATTACTGCCGTAGGCATCTCCCACCAGCGTGAATTGAAGCCTGCATTGTAATTCTGCTCCAGGGCCCCGACCACAGTGATGGCTCCGAGTGCCGCCGTTCCATGGAACATGGAAATGATATAGCGTCCACCGGTGCGCCCGGTAGCCAGAAAATCACTGACGCTCTTCATCAGGCTTTTGCTTAGGAAAACCATGCCAAGCATGAGTATAAACAGAGCCAGAATAATACTCCAGTCAAACCAGGTTAAATTCATTGAAGATCAGGTTAGGATTTTAGATTATTATTTGTTTGAATTTGCTTAGCCCGAAAGGCTGAAAGAAAAATCTGAGGGTCTAGTCCACATGGTTGTTTGAGAATTTCCAAACTGTTTTCGAATAAAACTGTTCTCCGGGCCGCAGTATCACATCCGGGAATTCAGGATGATTCATTGAGTCAGGGAAATGCTGTGTCTCAAGGCAAAAAGCCGAATGAACCAGGTGGGGTTTGCCGCATTTGCCCAAAATTGAACCATCAAACCAGTTTGATGTATATAATTGTAAGCCTGGTTCGGTAGTATACACTTCAAGTATACGTCCCGATTCGTGGTGCAATACCTTTGCAGCTAAGGCCAGTTCATTGGCCTGGTTGCGTAACACATAGTTGTCATCATAGCCTTTAATTAACTGGTTGATCTTTTCGCCGATCTTACGGGGTGCAGTAAAGTCGAAAGGCGTTCCTGCGATGGCGGTTAATTCCCCGGTCGGCAGTTGATTTGTGTCGGTAGTAGTGATCGTGTCAGCGCAAATCAGGAGTTCGTGCGAGTATATGTTTCCCGAACCTTCACCTCCCAGGTTGAAATAGGCGTGGTGAGTAAGGTTAACAGGTGTTGCCTTGTCGGTGGAAGCCTGAAATTCTATACTTATTTCATTCTGGTTATTCAGGGTAAATATTGTTCTAACCCTGAGGTTCCCGGGGAATCCCTCTTCACCGTCAGGGCTTACATATTCCATTTCAAGACCTGTTTCACCGGCTTGTTCTAAAGTCCTGGCATCCCATAATTTGTGCTGAAAACCATGGAACCCTCCGTGCAACTGGAACTTGTCCTGGTTGGCCGAAACCTGGTATTCCTCACCGTCAATGCTGAACCTGGCACCTCCTATACGATTACAGGTACGCCCAACTATACAGTTGAAATAAGCCGGGTTATCAATCCACTCTTCCCATGTAGAATACCCTAGTAAAACATCGGCCGGTGAGCCTGATTTATCGGGTACCATCATTGAATGTATGGTTCCTCCATAGTTGCTGATTTTCAGCGAGATCCCGTTTTTGTTTTCAAGTATATAAATAAAGACTTCCCTTTTATCAGGAAGAAAACCCAGATGTTCCCTCGATATTTTCATGGAATGTAACTTAACAGTCAATATATTAGTTGTTTATGTGTGGGTCAACAACAGCAGGAGTAAAAGTAAATAAATTCCTTCAGTCAGCAAATATATTAAATATGGGTAGCATTTTATAGTTTAATAGAAAATGTTTAAATAGGTATGGCATCTTTATAATATTAGTTCCAAACCATGTTATTTAACTTTGGGGTTGGAACCAGTAAGCAGTACGAATATGAATTCTCCTTTAAAATCTGAAATTAATGATTAAGGGCGAGCTCAAATGGTGTTTGTAAGAAAACCGTCAACGTGAGTCCGAAACTTCAGAACCAGGATGTAAGGGAGATTATAAATCCAAACGGTTCGCTGCACTCATTATTCTGCATCCGGATCAGATAAATCGAAAAACGCCAACCAGTCATGGACCGGATGGCGTTTTTCACATAGATCAACTTCGTATTAACCCTGAAGTTTAAAGTAGATAGGCATGTTAAAAAGAACGCGTACAGTTTTCCCGTTTTGCTTACCAGGGTGCCACTGTGGCATCATTTTAACAACGCGTAAGGCTTCTTCATCGCATCCACCGCCAATACCGCGGAGGATTTTACAATCCGTAATATTTCCTTTGGAGTCAACAACGAAGGATACATAAACAGTACCCTGTATTCCGTTTTCGGTAGCCTGCTGGGGATACTGGATATTTTCGGCAAGGAATTTAGCGCGTTCCTGGTCACCACCTGGGAAAGAAGGCATTTCTTCAACAATGGTGAACACTTCCTTTTTTTCCTCGGGAACATCAATAACTTCCGTCTTGGTTTCAGCAGCTACTTCTTCCTGAACAGCTACAGCCTCGTTAGTTGTATTTTTGTTGAGTTCATCCTGGTTAAAGATGTCCACATCTTCCACAACTTCTTCGGTAGTTACCACAGGAGCAACAAATTTAACTTTTTGCTCCAGGGCAGCTGGTGGTGGTGGTGGGGGAGGAGGGGGTGGAGGGGGTTCATCTGCGGGTTTATCCATCTTCATGAATTCAGCTTTCGCCTCATTTTCAATGTATTTAGCCCTTTTCTGGGCATAATAACTTGAAACCAGTGGATATGCCAGGCCGGCGAGTAAAATTGCAATGGCCATCAGCAAAGCCCTGTTCAGGTGACGAGGATACAGCTTACGCAAAATGTACGCTCCATAAGTTTTATTCCTGTGCTCAAAGACGATTTCGTCCATTGGAGCGGTATAAACTTTTTGCTTTGTCATTTTTGTGTCTTACGTTAAATTTGAAAAACAACTTTTGTCAACACCAAATGATTATTTACCTGCAGGAGCCGAAGCTGCCGTGCCGGAAATCATCTGTAATTCAATAGGCGAAATATCAACAACTGCGTAATTGGCAACGGTTGTAATGGCCATTTCATCAATTATGTCAACTAGGTTTTTGTATTTTGCCTTTTCATCAGCCTTAATCAGGATAATGGGGGCTTTTTTATCAGATTTCTTTAACTCCTTGATTTTTCGGGTCAAAGTGGAATCTGCCATTACTTCTTCTCCTTTAACCACTTTCAGCTTTAAGTCAGCTACTGCTTTAAAAACGATTTTATTGCGTTGTAACAGCATCTTGCGGATTCCATCTTTACTGTAAGATGTTTTTACAAGTACAGGAAGTGGTAATTTAGGATCTGCAACACCATCGTAATAGTAAATCTGATCATTACCTGAAATAAGAATATTGATGGTCCGGTCAGCCTGGATTTCAGGAGCTTTTACGGTTGGATCATCTTTCTTCTCAGGCATGGTGATTTCCATTGCTTTAGGCTTGCTGAAAGCTGTGGTAAGCATAAAAAAGGTAATAAGCAAACACATCAGGTCGACCATAGGGGTCATGTCGATGCGTGTCGAAAACTTTTTGGCTTTCTTTTTGCCTTTTTGTTTACCTTCCGCTTGGATTATTTCAGCCATACTATGATTTCTTTAAATTATTAACATTGTAAGTATTATTCTTCCAATTTTGCTTCTTCCTTCTGGAGGTTAGTCGTAAGGTTAAACTTGTTAACCTGGTTTTCCTGAAGAATATCCATTACGTGTTTAACAGTTTTGAAATCGGCGTCGGAATCGCCTTTGATGGCAACTTCGGCGTTGGGATTTTGTATGCGGATAAATCGAACCCATAGATTCAACTGGTTGTCCAGTGAATCAAGCGGTATACCGGTCTGGAATTTTTCACGCGCTTTCGGATCATCGGTATCGAGCCAGGCTTTAAGTTGAGCAGCCGGCATACCAAATGAAGCCCATGTGGAGAAAGTTTTTAATTCCTTATCAGTAAAAGTTAGATTTTTCTGTTCCGCAATTTTTTTCAAAACTTCTTTTCTTATCAGCACTGATGTATCCTGCCCGTTGTCAAAGTTCAGGTATACCAGGTTGTTTTTACCAACAAGAATGGTAATGACATCTTTTTCAGGAGCAGTCTTCTCGCTTATTGAATTTGGAGTATCAATAATAGCAGCTTCCTGCGGGCGAAACGATGTTGTCAACATGAAGAAGGTAAGCAAAAGGGCAAATAAGTCCACCATAGGCGTCATGTCTATGTGAGGCGTTTTTACCGGTAGCTTAATTTTTGGCATGGTTTCTTTTTTTGTAGTGTGAAAACCTGGCGCATAACGCCATGGCACAATTGATAGACGGTAAAAACCTTATTTGACCTGTGCAGCAAAAGTCTGTGTAAGGCTGAAACCTGCTTCGTCAATTTTGTAGGTCATCGTATCAATTTTCGTGGAGAAATAGTTGTAGAAAATGATGGCGATGGTTGATCCTGAGATACCAAAGGCAGTGTTGATAAGGGCTTCCGAAATACCGGTTGCCAAAGCAAGTGCATCAGGAGCACCAGCCTGGGCAAGAGCAGCAAAAGCACGGATCATACCTAATACAGTACCGATAAGACCGATAAGTACCGAAATGGAAGCAATGGTGGATAAAATAACGAGGTTACGCGACATCATCGGCAGTTCGAGAGCGGTAGCTTCTTCGAATTCTTTCTGCAACGATACCAGTTTCTGGTCTTTGTCGAGTTTGGTGTCGGACTGAAGTTCCTTGTATTTCTTCAAACCAGCTCTCATTACATTACCAATCGAACCTTTTTGTTTGTCACAAGCAGCAATAGCCTGGTCAATCTGGTTGTTATTCAGTAAATTCTGAAGATTGGATACGAAAGCATTGGCAGGTCCGGTTCCTTTTGCTTTGCGAAGCGTGAGAGCTCTTTCTATACTGAAAGTAAGAAGGGTGATAATCAATGCAATAAGGAGTGGTACGATTTTACCCCCTTTGTAGATGATTGCAAGGTAGTTGCCTGGAAGACCTTTACCATCAGGATTTCCACCTTCAAAGTTAACAGGATTTCCTAATACGAAGTAATAAACCAGGAATGCGACTGCCAGGGCAATCAGAATGGCTCCAGTTGCGAAAGCTGAACGAAGTGTTTCTTTCAACGATTGACCGTTTTTGCTCATTGTTATTAAGATTTAGAGTTAGTGAATTGTATTAATTGATTTTTGTTAGATTTCAGTTCAGTTGAATTTACATGCAAAGATAAAAGATTTTACCTTTTAAAAAAGTCATTGGTAGTTGATGTTGTATTTTTATTGAAATAAAGTGCTTAACAGGTCGTATTTCACCATTAATTATATCGTATCATACTGATACTCTTAATTAAACTGTTATTGCGGCTGTTGATTTTCTGGTTTGAAATCAGGGCATTGCGGTTTAAGATCTTTTAATGCATCCTTGGCATTTTGACTGGCAGGGTCAAGGATAGAAATTTTGTAGTAGTATCCCATAGCATCGCAGTATTTCTTGTTAACCAGGCAATAATACCCAAGGTAATAATAGGCTTCCAATATGTCCTTGCTATATTTCACTGAATCCACGCTGGCTTTTTCAACTAACTTATCGTAGTAAGGTTTTGCAAGTCCTTCCTTGGTATCGGGGTCCAGGGTTGAATATACCCTTGCCCTGTATAGGTATGCCGGTTCAAAATCCGGGCTCATCCGGTTAACTTTAGCAAAAGCAGAGTCGGCTTCGGTCCAGTTTTTTGCATCAAAGTAGGCTCTGCCCATCTTATAGTAATCATTCACGCTGCCATTCGTATGCTTGATTTTTACTTTATAGGTATCACCAGCATTTTGGAATTTCTTCGTTTTGTTATAGGAACTGGCTATTTCATTGAGTAAATCTAAGTTTAGCGTATCGGCATTAAAAGCCTTCACCAAGTTAATGATACCTATGGAATCCTGTCCGTTTTTAATCAGAATCCGCCCGGAATAAAGATAATCCTTGGATGTAATCTTCTCGGTAGGTGCATTGGCAAAGAATTTCCCTATATAATATCGGGCCTGTGGATATTGTTTTTCTTCGAAATAGGAATAAGCCAGGGCACGACTCAGGTCGTTGAAGGACACGGAATCCATCTGCATGATTTTATTGATCTGGTCGATAGCTCCTTTGTAATCTTCGGTCTGGATAAGCATATTCGCGTACCTGCGTTTAGCTGCGATGTTGCTGCTGCTGAGATCGAGGTATTTTTTAAAATTTGCTTTCGATTCATCCTGTTTGCCCATTTTAGCATAGAGGAAACCCATTTCGAGGTAAGCAGGTGCAAACGAAGGGTCAAGCGTCAGAGCCTCCTGGTAGTAAGATAAGGCATCCTGGTAAACTTTAATGCGCGTATAGAGTTGCCCGAGCCTTACCCTAACCCTTTTGGATTGAGGAGCATAATCCTGTGATCTCTTGTAATTCTCTGCTGCACGGCTCCCGTTATTAAGCGTATTGATCCAGTAATCACCGCGAACCAGGTAAAGTTCAGGGTCTTTGCTGTTAAGTGCTTCAGCCCTCCTGAGAAAACCGAAAACCAATCCGGTATCCTTGCTTTCCACCTGCACGTACGCTTCAGCGAGGCGAATGAGCAGAGTAGCCTGTTCGGGTTTGGTCAGGGTTGACTTTACCTTTTTGGCTGGAAGAAATGACTGGGCCTTAGCGAAATTATCTTCGGCTAAAGCCTTATTGTTTTCGATGAGGGCAACTTTTCCTATCCCCACATAATTCAAAGGTTCATTGGGATTTGAAGCTATGCCTTTGTTGTAACGCTCAAGCGCTTTTTTGCCAATAGCATTAAAAGGGATATTGGTTGGGTCAATAAAATAGGACTCCAATTGGTTTTCCCCACTGTAATAGTAGTATTTGCCGTTGGCGGGTTCTGCTTTACTCAGGGCATTGAAAGCATTATCTGCTGCTTCAAATTGTTCCTGGTAGGTCATATTAAGTGCAGTATTTAAATCCTGCTGGCCAAATGCGGCACTCCCTAAAACCAACATAGCAACTCCTGCAAGGGTCCTGGCGATAATTCGTGTAATTCGTAGCATGGCGTTTCCTCCTCTTATGTTTGAAAAATTATTTTCGTTTCACTTCAATCAGCCTCAGCGGCATGGTTGCAGGTACAAGGCCTGATTTTAATATTATCCTTTGTCCCTGGTCGCCTGCTACAAAACTAGCAAAACCCGTGCCAAGACCTGAAAATGACTCCCTGCAGATCATATACACATCGCGGCAAAAAGGGTAGGAGCCCTCCGCAATGTATCCCTGGTAGGGTTTGCAATAATTGGCTGCTGTTGTGCCAACTTCTACAATGCGGACATCTTTCAGGAATTTCTCCGAAATACTGTCCTGGGTGTCACTGATCCAGTTCACACTTATGATACCGAGTGCACTTGGATTGTCTTTGACGTATTTGATGACTTCCTCATTGCTGTTCACTGCAAAGCAGTTAGTCGGAAAGTCACCGGTAAGTCCGAATTTCTCACGAAAATAACGAACATTACCTGATTTATTGTTGTCAAATACAAGATTGATAACCTTATCTGCTGCCTTGGTATTTATTTGCTTCCAACTTTTTATTTTTCCACGGAAAAGATCCGCCAGCTGGCTTTCAAGCAGCAATGTATCAGGATTCGAAGGATTTACGATAAGTGCCAGTGCATCGTGAGCTACTTTAGTAGTACGAGCAATATACTTCTGTGAAAAAAGGATATCTTTCTCGGTTTTAGTCAGATCACGGGTAAGTACGATGGTACGAACCGAATCTTTCATAAAATCAGACAATACATCTATTTCCGGTTTGTAGGTGGCAGCGATCTTTGCATCGGCATAAAGCGACTGGAAAGTATAGAGCTGAGTATCGTAAAGCAGTTGGAATGACTCGTCGACACTGATCTTGATATTACCTCTAGTAGGTGTTTCGTCCAGTTTCTGAACTCCCATGGGGTTGTTGCAGGATGCAATGAGCAACGAAAGCATGGCCAGTGCCAGGGTTAACGGATGTAATGCAATTCGTTTCATTTGATTAACTTTTTATTCGTTGGATTCCGGTTTTTTAGTAATCATTTTCACAAGCCTGAAAGAACCATAAGCAATAAAAAACAATGCAAATGTGAATTTGAGATTCCAAGGAATGGCAGGAAAAAGTTTAGTTATTAAAAGCACACATCCGATACCGATATATATTACTGCCATCATGTATCCGAAGAAAACCATAAATGAAGAAAACCATCCCCTGTTAAACAACATACCACCCCTTTTCTCTAACTCAGTAATACAATATAATACTTTCGACTTTTTGATCCAATAAGAGTAATTAAACCTTAATTAACCCGTTCAACCCTATAACTGCTTATCATGATTTTTGGCAACTTTCCAAAGTTAGTTAAAAAACAAGGACTTTGTACCGGAACATAGTGCAAAAGTAATTTTTTTTTCAAAGTTCAAAACATTTTTTTGCGGAATGGTAAAATATCATTCTTTTCACAGCTTTTTGCTGTTTCATAACCGGAGGGTTTCGGAAACCAAACGCTTTACTGCTTGATGCGAAGTGCTATCATAACGAAATTTGATTCGTAGTCAAAATTACCGGTCTGCTGATCTTGTTAGATTTAGCCATAAATATAAAGCAATTTCGGCCTGCAGCTAAATTTTAAAGCAATTAAACCTTGGAATATCCCAATACATTTTACATTTGCGGTTCCCAAACAGGAAGCATTAGCTACAAACCTTCAAATCAAAAAAAAACATGAAAAACATTCTACTGCTGCTAACTCTGATTGCTGTATTAACGATTTCGGCCTGTGCGCCAGGAACGCAGAAGGATAACCCCTTCCTTTCGGAGTTTTCGACGCCTTTCCAGGTTCCTCCTTTCGATAAGATCGACACCACCCATTTCCTGCCGGCTTTTATAGAGGGAATTAAACAGCATGACGCTGAAATCAAGGCTATTACCGACAACAAGCAGGACCCAACATTTGAGAATACGATACTTCCCTTCGATAAATCGGGGAAAATGCTTCGCAGGGTAAGCAAGGTTTTTTTCAATATGCAGGAAGCCAACACGAACGACCAGATACAGAATATTGCAAAGAAAGTTTCACCTTTGCTTTCGAAGCATAACGACGATATTTCGATGAATGCCGGGCTTTTTGAACGCATTAAATCTATTTACGCAAAACGCAACGAAACAAAGCTTGATGCCCAGCAGATCAGGGTTGTTGAAAAGTACTACCGCGATTTTGAACGCCAGGGCGCCAACCTTTCGAAAGAGCAGCAAGATCAGTTGCGTAAGGTTAATGAAGAACTTTCGATGCTTTCGCTAAAATTTGGTGACAACCTGCTGGTTGAAACCAACGATAATTTTAAGCTTGTGGTTGAAAACAAAGCCGACCTTGACGGATTACCTGATAATTCAGTTTCAGCCGCAGCCGAAGCGGCTGCGAAAGACAGCCTGAAAGGCAAATGGGTTTTTACTCTTGCCAAGCCCAGTATGATCCCTTTCCTGCAATATGCCAAAAACAGGACTCTTCGCGAAAAGATTTACAGGGGTTACTTCATGCGGGGTAATAACAATAATGCCAATGATAATAAGTTAATTCTTGCTGATATTGTCAGGCTCAGGGCCGAAAAAGCCAAGCTGCTCGGTTTCGGAAGCTATGCCGCGTACATTATTGATGATAATATGGCTAAAACGCCGGCCACTGTGGATGCTTTCCTTAATAAACTCATGGTAGCTTCCTTACCTGTTGCTAAAAATGAACTTGCCGAGATGCAGAAAATTGCTGACAAGGAAGGCGCAAACTTCAAACTTCAATCCTGGGATTGGTGGTTTTATGCCGAAAAACTCCGTAAACAAAAATATGATCTCGATGAAAATGAACTGAAACCCTACTTTAGCCTTGATAACGTGCGCAGCGGGATGTTTGCTGTAGCCGGAAAACTCTATGGCGTAACTTTTTCAAAAGTAACTAACCTGCCTGTTTACCAAAAAGATGTGGAAACCTATGAAGTAAAAGAAGCTGATGGCTCCCACCTGGGCATATTGTACCTTGATTACTACCCACGTGCCGGGAAAAGCGGCGGGGCCTGGTGTACCGATTTCCAGTCGGCAGGATGGGAAAATGGCAAGAAGGTCGATCCTTTAATTTCCTGTGTATTCAATGTTACTCCACCTACGGCCAATACGCCGGCATTACTTAACTGGGATGAAACCACAACTTTATTCCATGAATTCGGTCATGCATTGCATGGCCTCTTCACCCAGGGTAAATACAACCGAACCGCAGGGAGTGTTCCGCAGGATTACGTGGAAATGCCGTCGCAGGTGATGGAAAACTGGGCCGGAGAGCCTGAGGTACTGAGAATGTATGCTAAAAATTATAAGACTGGCGAAGTGATCCCGGGCAAACTGATTGAAAAAATTGTAAACAGTGGTCTCTTCAACCAAGGATTTGAAACGGTTGAATACCTGGCTGCATCCATCCTCGACCTGGACTACCACGAATTGGCAGTTCCTGCAAAAGTAGATCCCGAGGCCTTCGAAAAAGAAGCGATGGCTAAGGTCGGTCTGATTGGCGAAATTCTTCCGCGCTATCGTTCAACCTATTTTGCTCATGCATTTAACGGGGGCTATGCTGCAGGATATTATGTATATATTTGGGCTGCAGTGCTCGACGCGGATGCTTTTGACTATTTTAAACAGTCGGGTAATATTTTCAACACCGAACTGGCCGCTAAATTCCGGGAAAACTGCCTGGCCGAATCGGGAGATGATGAAGGAATGGTTCAATATAAAAAATTCCGTGGGCAGGAGCCATCGATGGATCCCTTATTGAAACGCCGCGGATTAAAATAATTTTTACAGCTTGATGAAGAATAAATTAGCCTTGTTTTGCAGCTTTTGCAGGCAGGGCTTTTTTATGCCCGGCTATTTATTGAAGAAATCGGTAACGATACGGAATACTTTGTTGAAAGAATCATCGACCTGGCCGCTGATAGGTTCACTCAAAGGGAATGGATCCTCGTGCCGGTATTCGTATGGAAAATCCAGAACAAGCACTTTGGTAGGAATGTCCCTCCGGCTTCCCTGCAGGGTATTAACTACCTCAAAGGGTGGTATTACTGTATCTTTTTCAAGGGTTATAGCCAATATTTCGGGTGCCATTTTCCGGAACAGGCTTTCGCGGTATTCCCGTTTAAAAGAATAGTTCAGCATGCAACGGAAGATTTCGCCTTCCGGGTGTAATTCACCTAAAAAGTGCGCCATCCTTGGGCTGCGTTCCATATGTATACGGAAGTGCTCGACCAGGTAGCTGTACATGGCAACATTGGCTTCGCTATCGATAATAAATTTCGAAACCGGTGAAAGCCGGTTGAATACGGCTCCCCCACAAAACATGACCAGCTTCGAGTTTTCAAAATAATTATTGTAATTGGTGAGTTTCAGGATTTCAGCCAGCAGGCTCCCGATAGAATAGGAAAAGAAATCAATGGTGAATCCCGGATCAATGAGCGGATGGTTGCCTGCTTTACAATCCTCAACAAACTGTATAACATCAAAATAGGTTTGTAGTCCTGACCACAGGAACCGCTGGGGACATGCATGCAGGCGCGTGCTTATCGCCACATTCGAAAGACTTGAATCGATCAGGTCGGGGAAGGCTGCCTTACGGTGTTGGCTGAGTTCAAACATTTTGCGTGCGTCGCTCCACAAATGCGGGGCACGGTTCATATGAAATGCGATGGGGAAAAGAACAACCAGCTTGCCTGTTTCATCCGCTATTTTTTTTGCCCATGGCAAATACTTGTCCCAGTATTTTTCGTTAAATCCATGAAAAAACAAAATAACTTCAGTGGATTTTCCGGTTTTGTTTGTGTTTGATGGCTTTAAAATGTGGTACCTGAAATTCCTGTTCTCCTTAATGTTGGCATCAGGGATAACCATATTGGGGTTTATGCTTTCAATTGCTGTATTTATAGGTTCAGTTTCACTGAAAAGCCGATTGTGATGCGTACAGGAATAACATTCATTGCCTGATAAAACATTGTAATACAGTGAATTAAAATCATAATTACGAACTTCAGTCTGCTTATCCAATGAAATAATATCATCAGTATAATTCACCTTTTTTTTAAGAAAGAAAAATGATTCTTTGTAGATCATTTATTGGTTTTTTGCGATAAAATATCAATAAAGTGTAATTGAGTCAAGAATTGCATTTCGATAAGTATGATGATTCTTATTCCTCTTTCAAGGATTTAGTGACAAATTTGGCTGATCATCCTGGCAAGGTCCCCAAATGCAAAATTACAATCTATACCAATAAGAAAGTTGTAGGAAGTTCAGATTTTAATCTAATACTTTATGGCATTGTGGATGATTAACTCCCTTGTCTGAAATTTACGATTTTAGACAGGCAAAAAACTAAAAACTGAATCCGAGGTAATGAATTTTCCGATGTGGGCTTATTCCAGTATATCAAACCTCCATTTGAAAAAGCAGTACCTTTTGTCGCATCCTGTTCAAGTGTAATTGTAAGTTAGTTTGTGGAATATTCCTGTTAAATTTGCAGATCATTTTATATTCTTATCCTAACCGGTTAAACGCTAATTCCGATGTCAGAATACATACTCTCAAAGTCAACCTACATTCGTGGACTTCAATGCTACAAGTCGCTGTATCTGAATAAGTTCAGACCATATCTCCGGGATAAGATCAGCAAGGAACAGCTTGCCAAATTTGCCAGGGGACATGCCGTTGGCAAGATAGCCCAGCAACTGTTCCCGGGAGGAGTCGAGATGTCGAGGCCAGGAAAACCGGCGGCCCTGAAGACTGCACAACTCATAAGCGAAGGTTCTCCCGTGATTTATGAAGCCTGTTTCATTTCGGACCAGGTTATTGTGGCACTCGACATACTTGTTAAACAGGAAAACGGTTGGAACGCTTATGAGGTGAAGAGCAGTAATGCGCTCAGCGATGTATATTACAACGATGCATTTTTACAATATCATGTCATCCGCGGTTCTGGACTTAAGCCTGAGAAATTTTTCCTGGTCCACCGGAATTCTGAAGTGGAATTATCGCTATCCGGCGGGCTCGATACTATGTTCATATTTACTGATGTGAGTGCCGAATGCGAAAGCAGGGAAGTACTGGTTGAACAGGAAATATACCGTATGATGGATGTTATGAATCTGGATAAATCCCCTGATATACTGCCTGGTAAGCATTGTATGAGGCCTTATCCCTGCGATTTCAGGGGCGTTTGCTGGAAAAAGATAAGCAAAGCGGAGCAGGAGGAGTTATTAAATGAAGAATGAAGAATGAAAAATGGATAGTGGTTCAAAATTCTTAATTGCTGCTTTATTCCAGGCCGATAATCTTACCTCCAATTTGTTTGAACAGGGGAATTTCCTGCATGTCTTTCCTTAACCTCTATCTCAACCTTAACCTCAACCTCAGCCTCAACCTCTATCTCAACCTTAACCTCAACCTCAACCTTAACCTTAACCTCAACCTCAACCTCAACCTCTATCTCAACCTTAACCTTAACCTTAACCTTAACCTTAACCTCAACCTTAACCTCAACCTCTATCTCAACCTTAACCTTAACCTTAACCTTAACCTTAACCTTTGTCTTTAACATAAGCATGATGAACCTGATAGATCTTTCGCACACGATTAGCCACGGTATGCCCGTTTTCCCGGGCGAAAAGGTGCCTTCCATTAACAGGGATGCTTTACCTGAGGATGTAGGGTACGTGACGCACCGCCTTGAATCAAATATGCATACAGGTACTCATATTGATGCTCCTTTTCATGTAAAAAGCGGCAACCTTACCATCGACAGTTACGCCCCCGGGCACTTTGTCGGCCAGGCTGTGGTAATTGATGTGAGGAACCAGTTGGTTGTGCATATGCTGCCGGAATGGGAACAGCTATTCATGAAATACTCTGTTGTATTATTTTGCACTTCCTACAGCTCAAATTGGAAGACCGAAGCGTATTATTATGACTATCCCGAGTTTGACGTTCAGATAGCTGAAATACTCGTTGACTGCGGAGTGAAGATTGCCGGCTTCGATTCACCGTCACCCGATAAGGAGCCTTTTGCTTTCCACAGCATTTTCCTTCAGGATGAACGTTTCCTGGTTGAGAACCTCACTAATCTTGAACGGTTACTCGGTGAAGAAAATATCACATTTATAGCGATGCCTCTAAAAATAGAAGCCGAGGCTTCACTGTTAAGGGCAATAGCAATGATAGCAGAATGATTATACTGCTAACCAGCAAAATTGAGAATTTACATAGTGAATAATCGCGTAAGGCCGATTTGAAAACTACAGCAGGTTCACCATTTTTTTATTTACAAAGCTCCTTCACCTTGTTTTCCAGGTCCTCTCCGCGTAGTTTCTTAGCAACTATCCTGCCTTTTTTATCTATCAATACGGTGTAGGGAATTGAAGTGACGCCATAGGTAGCGGCACCTGCCGATTTCCAGTATTTCAGATCGCTGACGTGGTTAGGCCAGGTGAGGCCGTCCTTGGCGATGGCAGCAAGCCATGAAGGCCGGTCTTTATCGAGGGATACACTGAAAACTTCGAAACCTTTGTCATGATATTTCCCGTAAATGGCAACCACATTCGGGTTTTCTTTGCGGCAAGGTCCGCACCAGGATGCCCAGAAGTCTAATAATACAACTTTTCCTTTCAGCGATGAGAGCTGCCTGGTTTTTCCATCGGGATCGGTAAGCTCAATTTCGGGAGCAAATGCTCCAATAGCCGTTTTCCGCTCGATCTCAATCCGCTGGTGAAACTGTTTTACAAAGGCATTTTCGGGATATGCTTTAAACATGGACGCTTCCGTCTTGCTGATGATTTCAAAGTCATTGGTCATATCAAATTTCTCCTTTTCAGGGAAGTAAAGGAAAAACAACCAGGCGAGGGATGAAGGATTAGCTGTCATCTGGGTTTTCAACGACTGTTTCTGCAACGAATCATTGGCCCTGAACTGGCTTATGATAATAGCCGATAATGAATCTCGCTGGGGCGAGGCCTGGGCATCTTTATACCGTTTGTCAATCTCAGCCATGTGGCTGTCATATAATTGATTGGAGGATACAGCTTTGTATAATATCTGAGTCTGGGGTGAGCCGATCACGAGAGCATCTGCTCCAAGTTTAGCGCCGGCAGTTCTCAGGTTGACCTGGTCACCCGGAGATAGAATCAGCATCATGAAATTCTTATCATCAAGCCGCAACCTGAAAATATCAGTAGTGCTGATAGGTGCCACCAGTTTAAAGTTGCCGTTACTGTCGATGGCAGAAGAAACAAAAATCCAGGGGTTATTACCATTGAGCGTATCGAGGTATATCTGTTTATAGGCTCCTCTTTCTGCGATTCTGCCATTGATTATCACAGGGTTCTGGCCTTTCTGGGCAAAGGTATGCAGGCAGAAAAAAGCTGAAATTGTTAGGAGAAGGAACTTATTTTTTAATGGAGTCATTTCATCTGGGTTAAGTGAATTACCCGCAAAAGTAGCTATTATTTTTATATTTAGGTAGTGCTGAGTTAATCCGGAAGTCCTGTAAAAGTTAATTTGCCGGAACCATACTCCAATGTAATTGCCGGGATATTTGCTTTACAGTATTGCTGCCAGTAATAAAGGTTTATTAACTTAGACGAAACAGCCGCAATAGCTTCTCGTGGTATTCCACCCGGATTGTCATTTTCTGCCTTGTGGAAAGATAAAAGCCATTTCGTCGGAAAGCTTCCTTGAATCCGGACGAACCAGTTGGAGTAAATAAACTGGATTGCATCCTGCAGAAAACTACCAAAGGGTTATTCCAGTTGGTAAAAATTAAATGTATAATTAATCTATTACTGCTCCATATTTATATACATTTGCACCGTTTTTCGACTAACAATATAAACATTTTCGCAATGCCAAAGATTTCCCAGCGTGGCCTCCAGATGCCTGCATCACCTATCCGCAAACTCGTTCCTTATGCCGAAGCCGCCAAGAAAAGGGGCATAAAAGTTTATCATCTTAATATAGGCCAGCCGGATATCAGGACACCGGAAGTTGCGCTGGATGCCATCCGCAAATTTGATGGAAAGGTGATAGAATACAGCCATTCAGCGGGTAACGAATCCTACCGTAAAGCCTTGGCTGAAAATTACGGGAAAATCGGCATTGATGTTAATCATAACCAGATACTTATAACGACAGGGGGCTCCGAGGCCATATTGTTCGCCATGTTCTCATGCCTGAACCCGGGTGATGAAATCATCATTCCGGAGCCTTTTTACACAAATTATAACGCTTTTGCTCTGACAGCAGGAGTGGTTGTTAAACCAATAACCTCAAATATACAAGACGGTTTTGCTTTACCCGCAATTAGTGAATTTGAGAAAGCCATAACTCCTGCTACCAAGGCGATCATGGTTTGTAACCCGAACAACCCTACCGGCTACTTATATAGCATCGGTGAACTCATGCAGTTACGCGACCTGGTGTTGAAACATGACCTGTACCTGTTTGCCGATGAAGTGTACCGTGAATTCTGCTACGATGGTGCTGAACACTTTTCGGTTATGAAACTCGAAGGCTTAGACCAGAATGTGGTTATGGTAGACTCCGTTTCAAAACGTTACAGCGAATGCGGGGTTCGTATCGGCGCCCTGGTCACCCGCAACAGCGGTATACTGGATTCGGCTTTAAAATATGCACAGGCACGATTGAGCCCGCCATCTTTGGGGCAGGTTGTGGGTGAGGCTTCGCTGCAGACACCTGGTAGCTATTTTACAGAAGTATACGACGAATATATTGCCCGCCGGGATTTTGTGATTGAAGAATTAAATAAAATCCCCGGTGTTTTTGCCCCCAAACCCAAAGGTGCCTTTTATGCCATTATCAGCCTGCCTGTTGATGACAGCGATAAATTCTGCCAGTGGTTGCTCGAAGATTTTAATTATGAGAATCAGACTGTGATGCTGGCCCCGGCCTCGGGCTTTTATGCTACCCCGGGACTGGGTAAGACTGAAGCACGCATTGCATACGTCCTAAAAATAGACGATTTGCGTTCAGCCGTTAAATGCCTGGCCGAAGCGCTTTTGGTATACCCGGGAAGAGTGAAATAGAGCATACAGAGTACAGCAATACTCTTATACGAAAGTAATTAAGCATCATAAACTAAAACCCATCTTTTACCTGTGCACGTAAAAGATGGGTTTAGTTATTTTATAGTGTACGCCCGATTGAAATCCCTGGAAACTCCGATTTATTTGATGTTTACTGTAAGCATCTTCCTGTCACCTATATAGGCTTCCAGTTTATCTCCAATCACCACTGGTCCGACCCCTGCCGGGGTTCCTGTAAAAATAAAGTCACCGGTCTTCAATGTCATAAATTGCGAAACATAGGCAATGATGGCTGGATAGGAGAAGATCATATCCTTCGTATTTCCGTTCTGTACCGTTTCGCCGTTCTTTTTCAGGCTGAATGTGACCTGCTGCATGTCTTCAAATTCCGCGACGGGAATAAAACTGCTGATAGGAGCGGAGAAGTCGAATGCCTTGGCTTTTTCCCAGGGCAGCCCTTTCTCCTTGGCTTTCTGCTGTAGGTCGCGGGCTGTAAAATCGATGCCGACGCCGATGGCATCAATATAGCTCAAGGCGAATTTTTCGTTGATACACTTGCCTACCTTGTTGATCCTGAGCACAATTTCGCATTCGTAATGCAGGTCTTTGGTGAAGTCGGGATAAAAGAAGGGCCTGTTGCGGGTAAGCAGCGCTGAATCCGGTTTCATGAAATAAATGGGTTCAGTAGGAACCGCGTTATTCAGTTCCTTGGCATGTTCGGTATAATTTCGGCCGATGCAGATGATTTTCATGGTGTTATATACTTTGTAGAATAGATTAGTGTAGCACGTCAATCACAAACTGTAAGGACAGAATTCCGGTCTTGGAAATCAATCCCGGAATTTGCCGATTGCAAGTCTGGGTATATTCCACTCCTTGTGTTGATTTTGAATCCTTGTAGAAATTAACCGGCTGAATTTCATCACCGGTAACCAAATGCTCGTCTAATAAGTATCCCAATCCAAGCAATATTTCTGCCTTTTATTCTCAATCTCAACCTCAGCCTCAATCTCCCTCTATTACTCAGCCTTTATTAAAATTCCTGAGTTTAATCGCCGTAATGGTCCTTTTAGTGGATAAAGGGAAATCGCCTTTCATCATCCAGTCGTAGTATGAGGGTTCTGATTTAAACACTTCTTCCACCACTTTTCCTTTATGCTTGCCGAAATTGATTATTTCCTGTCCTTTCGCATTGAAAATAATGTGACCGACCAGGTCAGCGTTGCGGTTGTAGTAAGAAAAGGTATCCAGGGCATTCATGTCGTTTACAACCGGGTAGGAGATGTTCCCGTCCTTGTCCGAATATTCAACGCCTTCGTAGCGCTGTAACTGGGCTTTCAGCACTTCATAGGTTGCCCGCGTATCCGCTTCGGCACTGTGTGCATTGATCAGTTCAGTCTGGCAATAAAACTTATAGGCGGCTTTTAAAGTACGTGGTTCCATTTTATGGAAGATATTCTGAACATCGATGATCCGGCGGTTTTTTAACTCAAATTCCACCCCGGCGCGTAGAAACTCTTCAACCAGCAAGGGAATGTCATACTTGATCGAATTATACCCCGATAAATCACTATTACCTATAAAAGCATTCAGGTTACCGGCAATTTCCTTGAAGGTGGGTTCGTTTTTCACCATATCGTCGGTAATGCCGTGAATGGCAATAACCACTTCGGGCATGGGGATAGTAGGATTGACCAGGTGTCGGCGGAACTCCTCATGCCCGTCAGGGAATACCTTTAGCATGGCAATTTCCACAATCCTGTCGCTTCCAACATTTATACCGGTTGCTTCAAGGTCGAATATGATAAGGGGTTTGGTAAGATTAAGCTGCATGATTTTCAAATCTAAAACGGATGTATACTTTCGGCTAAATTATTGTTTTTTCGGCTGTAAATGAAAAACCCGGCTAATTATAAAATGCCGGGTTTTTTATTTGAATCAGGTTGATAAAGGTTTCAGGTCTGAAGAATTCCAGGTTTAACCATATGCATTTGCCCCCTTTAAACTGCTACATCTGAACTAGTTTGTATTCACTACTCCTCATGACTAAACAGCTAAATTTACATCGAAACCTTCGAGTAATTGCTGTATGCGTTTAATAAACTTTCCGGCAAGCGCGCCATCTACCAGCCTGTGATCGTAGGAGAGAGAGAGCATGCAGATATGTCGGATTGCTATCACATCACCATCAGCAGTTTCGAGCACCCAGGGGCGTTTTTTGATGGTTCCTATGCCCAGTATGGCTACCTGCGGCTGGTTGATTACCGGCACACCGGTGAGGCTGTCGAAGGATCCAAAATTGGTGATGGTAAAGGTGCCACCCGAGATATCATCAGGATTGAGCTTATTCTTACGGGACCTGTCGGCGAGGTCGTTTACATCTTTTACGATGCCAAGCAGGTTCTTCTGATCGGCGTTTTTGATGACAGGTACAATCAGGTTTCCATCCGGAAGGGCGGCAGCCATGCCAATATTTATGGCTTTGCGCTGAATTATCTTGTACCCGTCGATGGAGGCATTCACATTGGGGAATTCGCGTAGTGCCTTGGCCGCTGCTTCCACAAAAAGCGGGGTAAAGGTGAGTTTCTCCCCTTCGCGTTTCAAGAAACTGTCCTTCACTTTTTCGCGCCAGCGGACGATATTGGTAACATCTACTTCAATAAATGAAGTTACATGCGGTGAAACCTGTTTCGACATGACCATATGGTCGGCTATAAGCCTGCGCATTCGATCCATTTCTATAATCACGTCACCCGTGGATGAAGTTATTACAGGGGCCTGGACTTTAGGTTTTTCGGCAGTGACTGTATTCGTCAAAGGCTGAACTGATGGTTTAGATCCACGGGTAATAATGTAGTCGAGCAGGTCCTGTTTGGTCAGGCGGTTATCTTTTCCCGAGCCGGGAACCTGTTCAAGTTCGCCGAAGGGTATGTTTTCCTGTTTGGCAATGCTTCGCACCAGGGGTGAATAGAACCTGTCGGACTCAATTACTGTCTCCATGGCAACAGCTGCAGTAGCAGCCGGAGTTGATGCTGTTGCCGGTGCTGCGGTTTCCGCTTTCGGCTGGGCTTCAGCAGGGGCAGTTTCAGCTGTACCACCCATATTAATGATGGCTATTATTTTGCCGACGGGCACCACATCGCCTTCCTTATAAAATAATTTGGTTACAATTCCTTCGACAGGGGAGGGGATTTCAGAATCTACTTTGTCTGTGGCCAGATCGGCAATCGATTCATCTTCAACCACCTGTTCGCCTTCTTTTTTGTGCCAACGCACAATGGTTGCTTCAATAATACTTTCGCCAAGTTTTGGCATTACCAATTCAAAATTTGCCATGGCAGGGGTTATGCTAGTGTTGTAAATATTAATTGTGTTTTGATATTCATTTGAAGTGCCTAAAGTGACTTGAGTTCAGAGTGCCTTATGTTGCTCGGGATAAATGACCAAATATAACGAGAATTGTGATATCAAAGCCACTCAGGTATTCATGTGCACCTCCTCATACCGGAACCTTTAAACTAAACAAGCAGATACGCACTTTGGTTCAATGTATAGGCTATTTTCGTCCCAGGTGCCTGAATCCTTTGTACAATAGCCTGAATTCGTTGCCTATCCTGTAATCGCGGGCATATAGCATATTTAGCCTGGCTATGGTCTGAATGTCAGGGTTTTGCTGATCGAGCACATCGGTAGGATACAGTATCCCTTTACGGATATCAGGAAGTTTGTGTTCATGTTGTTCGATGGGATAATAACCGGTAACCGCTTTAAATCCCAAAATTACAGCTAAAATATTACGCAGGTAATTTATCGGATGAATGGTTATGAACAGCGTAACCGGGTATGAAAGCAGTAACAAAATACTTATTCCTACATCAAAAACACGTTTGCTTCGACGGTTCTGGAATTTCCCGATAGAGTTCACATCGATCACGTATAAATCACCGGCTGTATCAATAGAGTTGCTACCTATGATCGACATGCTTTCGGGAGGAGCAATCTTATACTCTACCTCGAAATGCTGCAATGCCGACATCTGGTCGATAATATTTTCGGCTGGCATATCCTTGGCACAAAAAATAAGCTCGTCAATCTTGTAAATATTGATAATGTCCTTTACCTGTGAGAGGCTGCCAACGAACCCATTTTTATCATTTTGCTGAACGCTGCTGCTTATTAATCCGATAAACCCCGGGTTAGCAAGCGCTTTTTGGAGCAGGTCGGCAACACGCTGAACTTCGGGATACTCGCCCACTACGGCAAATCTCTTGTTTTTACCTGCATTGATCCTATATCCGCCAATGTGCAGAAGGTGCATAGATAATCGTGAAATAGTCAGGGCCAGTAAGCCCCAAAAGGAACCTGTCAGGATCAGTGTACGCGAAAAGCGGAAGTGTTCGGGCAACAAAGCATAAACTACAAGGATTAATATAGTTCCGGCAATAAGCCCCCGGTACGATCTCCAGAGGCTTAAAGGTTTGTCGTAACCACCCGAATAATAGATGCTTAGCATCCATGCTGCCATAAAGGAGGGGATGACAAAGAGGTAGAGTTCTATGGGGTAATGCCCGCCCCAGGGGTAGATTACCCTTTGTTCCCAGATACGGGCGATCAACGCCATACCGGAATAGAACAGCAGGGCATCGAGTAAAGGCAGCAGTATATTCTTCAATACGCGGCTAACAATCGACAGAAATGCCCTGAAATAAATAGCGATATTGATCAATATGGAGAAAAGCTTTGCATTCTTAGCCGAAAAATGTTTGCGGGCGAAAATAATCATCGCATTGTAAAAAACAAAGACATAGTTCAGGCTGCCTTTCTTTGTGCTTTCCCCCTTGTAGTGTATGATTCGGGCATCCGGGTAATAATAGTTATGGAACCCCGCCTTGATGATGCGATAGGAAAGATCGATGTCCTCGCCGTACATAAAAAAGTCTTCATCAAGCAGTCCAACCTCGTCCAGAACCGATTTTCGCATCAGCATAAACGCGCCTGCCAGTATTTCGACCTGGTGAGTCTTATCCTTATCCAGGTATCCCAGGTGGTATTTATTAAAGGTTTTTGATTTTGGGAACAGGCGTGCGAAACCAAAAATCTTATAAAACGATACTAATGGAGTCGGTAGCCCGCGCTTTGATTCAGGCAGGAACCGTCCTGTGCCATCCACCATTTTTACACCCAGGCCACCTGCATCGGGATGGCTGTCCATAAAAGTGATGATTTTCGAAAAGGTATCCGTCTCTACAATGGTATCGGGGTTGAGCAAAAGTATGTATTCGCCCCTGGATTCCCTGATAGCCTGGTTATTAGCCCTGGCAAAGCCAGGGTTGTCCTCGTTGCCAATGCACTTCGCTTCAGGGAATTTTTCTTTTACCATCTTTACCGATCCGTCCACGGAAGCATTATCAACTACCCATATTTCAGCATTAATGCCGGTAACAGCAGCACGCACCGAGAACAGGCACTGCTCCAGGAAGTGTTTGACGTTGTAGCTGACAATGATTACGGATAGTTTCACGTTTAAGACTGAGGTTGGCGGAGTAATAGGTTAATTCAGGGAGTAAAGTTAATGTGATTTGCTTGTTAATGTCATATTTTACTGCATATCAGCAGGTCCTGGTAGTCAAAAAAGTTTTCTCGGCCACACCATTGTCCGTATTTTATATCATTCATTTCCAGTCCCGCACTTTCGAGTATCCCAAGTAACCACTCTTCGTCGTAAGCTACATTGGCCGTATCCACGCGGGAGGAATGAAGCCTGTAAAATCCTTTGTTTACAGGGAAATTCATGTGTGTCGGCTGTTTGATCATGAGATCTTCCGATTCGCAGTTTACAATGAAAAACGACATGAGACAGCTCGCACCGGGTTTCATTACACGGCTGATTTCGTGAATGTAATGTTCAACCTCGGCAGGCATCATATGGGTGAAAACGGAAGTAAGGAAGACAAAATCAAATTTTGAATCCGCATAGGGGAACGTAAAACTGCTGGCATCGGTCTTGTCGGAAGTGTTGTAGAGCTGGTTATACATCCCGGTATAATGAAACCTGAAATTCGGATGCCTGGCTGTTATATGCTTGTTGCACCAGTCGATGCCGCTTTTTACGATGTCAAACCCATCATATGAACCTCTCTCGTTCAGGAAACCGGTAAGGGGAACCGCCATACGGCCAATACCACAGCCGACATCCAGCACGGATTGGTCTGGCTTCAAACCTGCCAGTTCGCGGAAATAGCCAAGGAATTTGATTCCTTGCTTTACATAATCGCCATGACCGATAAAGATTTTCCCCCTGGGAGGAACTCCTTCAGGTCTTTTACCTCTCACATAATCGAGTGTATCTATGGGAAGGAAGTATAAGCGCCTGGCAAACAGGCGGAAAGGAGCAGGGATAAGGTAATACAGAAATCGTTTCATATGCATTGCAAGCTACCGGGCTTTTGGCAAAAGTAGCAATTTTAAGTTGAATCACGTAAAGGTCTAACTATAACATTGATGAAGCCTGGCAAGCAATTGGGTTTCAATCGGCCTGCAGCACTATGGCCATTATCGGGAACCAGGTTTTGTAAGGATAACAATATTTCCCGGTCCATACCAGGGATGTATTTCGTAATCCAGCCTGCCGGACTCTACCGCCGGATCCGAGGAGAGGAGAAGGATCACTTCTTTTTCGGTTGGAACATCAAAGATAAAAATCCCCTTATACATCCCTTCATCTATAAAAGGCCCGGCCATGACCATTTTCTTTTCATTCAGCAGGCGCTCTATGTTGCTGAGATGCCCGGCCTGTATTTTCACTACTGTTGCGCTATCCTGGCCGCGGTTTGTACCGGCTTTCAGAAATACCATGAAGTACTGTTTCATCTGGTATTCATCCTCTATATGGCTTTGGGCTGCTACTTTGCCGGCAAAGCCCAGAATCATTAAAACAGCCAGGAATGTTTGCCATGTAAAATATCTCACATTCAGATGCTTGGAAAGTATTGATAAGAAATCAGAAAATCTTTGGGTACTTCTGTGGGTTGTAATCGTGCATCATATTGTAGATGCAATCGAACACATCTTCTGCATTCGGGTTCGAAAAATAATCGCCATCAGTGCCATAGGCAGCCCTGTGGGCCTGGGCAGTTACTGTCCGCGGTTCGGCATCGAGGTATTTAAAACCGTTTTGTTCTTCCAACACTTTCTGCATCATATAGGCAGTAGCCCCGCCAGGAACATCCTCATCGAAGAATAAGATTTTGTTGGTCTTTTTGAGTGATTCAGCTATAAGGTGGTTAATATCAAAAGGTTCCAGCGACTGAACGTCAATGAGTTCCACCGATATTTTAAAGTCACGCAACTGCGCCACGGCATCCTGGGCTACGCGCACACAGGACCCATAGGTGACCAGTGTGACATCGTTTCCCTGCTCAATGATTTCCGGAATTCCAACAGGAATGCAAAATTCACCTATGTTCGACGGTTTCTTTTCACGCAGGCGGTAGCCGTTCAGAGGTTCGATTACCAGGGCCGGCTCATCAGATTTAAGGATGGTGTTGTAAAATCCGGCTGCCCGCGTCATATCGCGGGGAACCAGCACATATATTCCACGTATACTGTTAATTACCATGCTCAGTGGTGAGCCCGAATGCCAGATGCCTTCGAGGCGGTGACCACGGGTGGTGATGATCATGGGTGCCTTTTGTCCTCCCCTTGTGCGGTACTGCAAGGTAGCTAGGTCGTCGCTCATCAGCTGCAGTCCGTAAAGCAGGTAATCGAAGTACTGTATCTCGGCTACCGGGCGCAGTCCCCTCAGGGCGAGGCCTATGCCCTGTCCAATGATGGTGGCTTCGCGTATTCCTGTGTCGAAAATACGGGCCTCGCCATACTTTGCCTGTAACCCTTCATAGGTTTGATTTACGCCACCTATCTTTCCCACATCTTCACCGAACATCACGATTTTTTCGTTGGCAGAAAACTGGAAATCCCAATTGTCCCGCAGGATTTCGCGACCGGGAACAAGTAAGGCATCCTCTGCATAGAAAGGTGCAACCGGCGCTACTTTAAGTGCCGATTCACCCGATTCGCTGTATAAATGGGTGTTGAACTTCTGATAGCTGACCTTAAGCTCCTTTTCGAGCCAGGAGCTGACATTGATTTTTAGAGAATTTGATGGATTACTACAGGAATCGCAGATCAGTCGCAGTATTTTTTTTGCGGCCGACATAATGTCTTTCCTGATAGGTTCGGCCACATGCCTAAGGTCCTCCTTGATCGAGTTAATACGGTCGGTTTTAGCACAATTACAGGTAGTTACATCGGCAATCCGAAGAAATTCATCACGCAGTTCAAGCAAAGGCTTCTGGTAATGGTTCCAGGCGGTCTTCCTGGCTTTCTTTACCTTTTCAATAGCTTCATTTTCAATAGTATCAAGTTCCTCAGCTGTAGCGATACTTTCGGTCATTATCCATTTTCGCATTTGCTGAATGCAGTCGTATTCCTTTTCCCACTCCAGCCGCTCGGTAGTTTTATACCGCTCGTGAGAACCTGAAGTGCTATGTCCTTGTGGTTGTGTCACTTCCGTGATGTGGAACAGGACCGGAACATGATTCTTGCGGCAATATGCTATACCTTCTTCATAGATTTTACATAAACCGGCATAATCCCAGCCTTTAGCCGAATAAATCATGAAACCCTCCTTGTCGGAGGTTCTCTCAAAACCTTTCAGCACTTCCGAAATACTTGATTTGGTGGTCTGTAGTTTGTTCGGAACCGATATTCCAAACCCGTCGTCCCAAACCGACATAGCCAATGGAACCTGCAGCACACCGGCGGCGTTGATGGTTTCCCAGAAATGCCCCTCACTGGTACTGGCATCGCCAATAGTGCCGAAGGCGACTTCATCCCCGTTAAGCGAGAGAGTATTGAGGTGTGATAGTGCCTGGTTATTCCGGAATAATTTCGAAGTAAGTGCAAGTCCCAGCAAACGAGGCATTTGTCCAGCAGTTGGGGAGATGTCGGCGGATGAATTTTTTTGTTGAACCAGGTTTTTCCACTGCCCGCTTTCATCGAGGCTGCGGGTTGCAAAATGGTTGTTCATGAGGCGGCCTGCGTTCATAGGGTTGAAAACGGGATCAGTATCTCCGTAAATCTGTGCAAAAATTTCCTCGACTTTCATCAGCCCGGAAGCAAGCATAAACGTCTGGTCGCGGTAATATCCTGAACGCCAGTCACCTTCCCTGAAAACGCGGGCCATGGCCAATTGGGCCACTTCCTTGCCATCGCCGAATATTCCGAACTTGCCTTTTCCACTCAACACTTCACGGCGCCCCAGCAGGCTGGCCTGCCTGCTTTCGTTGGCATGCCGGTAATCATGTAAAACCTGTTCCTTAGCGAAGGAACCTGGAATAACTTTAGTCTGCTTTTTCGGAGAATTGTGCACCATGCCGTGGAAAAATTATATCTTGAATGAGTAGTTAACAAAAATAGGGGTTTCAATGTTGCGAAATATTAATAATTCTCGGCTAAAATCTCAAAATACGCCTGGGGATGTTCACAAGCGGGGCAGTTTTTCAGGGCCCTTTCGCTTTCGTATATGAGCCCGCATTTTCGGCATATCCATTTTACCTTTTTGTCTTTTTTGAAAATACTGCCATTCTCGATGTTTACGGCAAGTTTCCGGAAACGATCAGCATAAAATTTCTTTATCTGCCGGAAGAGTTTCAGCTTTGTGGCAGCCTGTTTGTATCCTTCGTCCCAGGCTGTTTTTTCGAATGTGGCAAAAAGTATTTCGCTTTGGCTTAATTCAGCTTCCACGGCGGCTTTGAGATTTTCAAGGGTTGATCCTATGGGCACTGCCTTGAACGAAGCTGTGATTTCCAGCTCACAGCCTTCCAGGAAGCGGAACAGGGTCTTGGTATGCGATTTTTTCTGCTCGGCAGTTTCGGTAAAAATGGCGGCTATCTGCTGGTAGCCTTCCTTGGTAGCCACCTTGGCAAACCAGAGGTATTTCTGTATTGCCTGTGTTTCGATGGCAAAAGCCTGCATTAGCTGCAGGGCAGTATTCGAATTACTGAAATTTTCCATATTGAGATGCTTTTGAAGCAAGCTATAAAAATATACAATAAAACCGGAACGGTATAATTTTTCAATTCTTGTTATTAAAAATCACTGCAAGAGACTTTCCGTACTCACGGTTAAGGGAATTACGATTACATGGCAATTTCTGTGTTACATATATTCAGTCCCAAAAAATAAACCGGTACAGTGGTTCCTGTGCCGGTTTATGCAACATATTAATATTCAAATTGATGCATTATTTGCCTGTGATCCATTTTACGATTTTGTCGTCGGTAGGGCTGGTACCTGGCGATACTACATCCACCAGATTGCCTTTCTCATCAATCATGAATTTCTGAAAATTCCAGCTTACCGGCGCATCCATTTTACCATTCAGTGATTTGGTTGTCAGCCATTTGTAAATAGGATCTATATCATCTCCCTTGACCGAAATTTTCTGCATCATAGGGAAGGTAACCTGGTATTCCTGGGTGCAAAATTGCCTGATCTCGGCATTGGAACCGGGTTCCTGGTGCAGGAAATTATTGGCGGGAAACCCGATAATGACAAACTTAGCACCTCCGTATTTTGCATAAAGAGCCTGAAGGTCTTTATATTGGGGTGTGTGCCCGCATTTCGAAGCCGTGTTTACAACCAGTACTTTCTTGCCTTTCAGGCTGGCCAGGTCGAATACCGCCCCGTCGATGGTTTTGGTTTTAAAACTGTAGAAATTTGCCTGCTGAGCGAAACCTGCCAGGCTACAGAGCAATAAACAAAAGGAAAGAGTCAGGATTTTCATGTTTAAGGAATAGGAATCGTGTTTAATTTATTAGGATAATTATTAAACATGAAACAGCACTACCGTATGTTTGTTCATTGAACAAAAAGTAACGGCTTGATCAGGCACCGGCAAAGTCATGGGTTTGCTAAAAGTGGAAAGGTCGATAAAGGGTGCACAATTAAAAAGCCATATTATATAATCGCTCTATTTTATCATGCAATTCACTGACGGCTATGTTTTTATTCTCCCTTATATATTCCTTTCCTTCAAAGAAAACCAGGATCACCGGGGACGAAAAAATGCCAAAACAGGCCGAAGTTTCCGCATTTTGTTCTGTGTTAACCAGCAGGAATTCTAATTTAGGAAATTCTGATTCCACCAGCGACTGAACCTTGGGCCTCAGTATTTTGCATGGGGCACAGCTGTCGTTGAAAAAATAGAGCATGAGTGCCGGTGTAGTCGCTATCAGGTTTAGAATATGCTTAAGTTCCACAGAATAAAATATTTAGCTTGTAAGTTGCTCGTAAAAATTCAGTGCCTGGAGTTTAATTGCCTAAAATGCCTTCTATGTTAATTTGATTTGCTGAAATTTAATGTACTTAGTCAAAAACAGTCGCAAAGGGTTTTTCGGTATTGGGGATTTCTGATAGTGCCATTTTGCTAAATTTTATGGATTAAAGGAGTTAGTGGTACTAATTTTAGACACTTTAGGCATTCAAGGCACTCTAAGTACTCTCAAAACAGCATTAAATTCATAGTGCGAATAGTTACCGTTTCTCATTCACCCCTGTACCAAATAAGGCAAAATCATATTTCACAGGGTCGACAGGGTCAAAAATACGCAAAATGGCTGTCAGTTCCTCAACAGCGGTCCAGTCGTCCTGCTTCCTTTCCAGTAAACCGAGCCGTCTCGCTACCTTGCCTGAATGCAGATCGAGAGGGCACATAAGCCCGGCGGGACTTATGTTTTTCCATATGCCAAAATCTACACCTTTATCATCCTTTCTCACCATCCACCTCAGGTACATATTGATTCGTTTGGCCGCCGACCCTTTAAGCGGATCGGGAACATGCTTGCTCGTGCGTGGCAAATGCCCGAAACTAAAAAACACTTTCCTGAACCCACTTATGGATTCCTGTATACTTTGGTTAGTGCGGTAAGCGGAAGTGAAAACTTCTTCCAGCCCGCCGTTTTGCCTGTAAACCTGCTGAAGGGCATATATGAAATACATACAGTCGTCGCCCTGGAAAGTGCGGTGGGCAAAGCCGGCAAATGAACCTATTTCTTGTTCCGATGCGCCTGAAACAAAGGCGAAAGGAGCATGATCCATGCGGTTCATCAGTTCCATGCCTTTATTGATTATGGTTTTCCGTTGCCCCCAGGCAAGTGTGGCACCCAGAAAACCGGCAATTTCAATATCTTCTTTTTTTGTAAAAAGATGGGGAATACTGATAGGGTCCGTTTCGATAAATCCGGTATTATTATAGAATAAGGCTTTCTCTTCGAGTAATTCGAATAGTTGCTGGTGCGTGAGATCCATGCTGCAAAGATAAAGCCTCTAACGGGATTGCAGGGAAAAACAATGAAACCTGGATACAATAACTTTTGCCGTGCTCCCAAATTTCATCCTGTTTAGCAAAAAAAAAGACCAACCTTTCCAGGACGGTCTTCTTTAAATAAAATGTGGCTAATTTAATTTAGAACCAGCACAGGCGTGATCAGGCCCTTTCCTGTTTCAATGGCTTTTTCATTCTCAGGGATCATCACATGGTGGCGTGCCGGGAGCGATTTCTCCAGTCCTTTATGAATGTATTCCATATCCACTATGGGTTTCAGTTTGAGGAAACCACCCAGGACGATCATATTGAAAACCTTTGAAAGTCCCAGTTTTGCGGCCATTTCGGCTGCTTCTATTGAATAGATGTTTATATCCGTCCTTTCAGGCAGACGGGTGATGCCGTTAGGATCGTATATCAGCAGGCCGCCGGCTTTAACCGAATGCTCAAATTTATCAAGCGATTGCTGGTTCAGTATGATGGCGCTATCGTATTCGTGTAAAATCGGGGAACTTATACGCTCGTCGCTGATAATTACGGTGACATTAGCCGTTCCGCCGCGCATTTCGGGACCGTACGACGGCATCCAGCTAACTTCTTTATTTTGCATTACCCCGGAGTACGCAAGTATTTTTCCCATCGAGAGAACTCCCTGGCCGCCGAAACCGGCTATGATTATTTCTTCAGTCATTGTTTTAAATTTTAAAGCTTTTTGAAATTGCCGAAAACTATTTATCGTCATTCACTTTAATGTCGCCGATGGGGTAGAAAGGGAACATATTGTCAACCATCCATTCGTTCGACTGAAGCGGGGTCATTTTCCAGCCTGAATTGCAGTTGGAAACGATTTCGACAAATGATAAGCCTTTGTTCAGTTTTTGATTTTCGAAAGCCTTACGGACTGCTCTTTTCGCTTTACGTACTGCCGAAGGAGTGTGAACAGCCTGGCGGGTAACATATAAGGTTCCCGGTAAGGTGGCAACCAGTTCTGTCATTTTCAGCGGGTTACCCATGGTAGCAACATCACGGCCATAAGGAGAAGTACTCGATTTCATCCCAGGAAGGGTAGTAGGAGCCATCTGTCCGCCGGTCATGCCATAAATCCCGTTGTTGATGAAAAAGATAGTCATATTTTCACCCCGGTTGCAGGCATGTATGGTTTCGGCTGTGCCTATGGCAGCTAAATCGCCGTCGCCCTGGTAGGTGAATACGAATTTAGCGGGGAAGAGACGCTTAATAGCCGTAGCAACGGCAGGAGCGCGACCGTGTGCAGCCTGCTGTATATCAATATTCATAAACTCATAGGCAAGTACCGAGCAACCAACGGGTGCTACCCCAATAGTTTCGGATTGTATGCCCATTTCTTCGATCACTTCCATAATGATACGGTGGGCGGTGCCATGGCCGCAACCCGGGCAGTAGCTGAGTGCCTTTTCGGTGAGAAGGTCAGTGCGTTTATAAACCAGGTTTTCCGGTTGAAGTATTTCGGGGTTTGTTTTAAATTCTGCCATGATCCTTATCCTCCAATAATTTGTTTCTTCAATGCTTCCACTATTTCGGACGGTGAATGTACAATTCCGCCATAACGGCCGAAATGTTCCACTTTTACTCGTCCTTCCACTGCCAGTTGCACATCTTCAATCATTTGCCCGGCGCTCATTTCAACACAAAGTATGCCTTTAACTTTTGACGTCATTTCCTTTATCACCTTTTTGGGGAATGGGAATAAAGTAATCGGCCGCAATAGACCTACCTTAATGCCTTCGGCCCGTGCAAGTTCTATGGCTTTCTGGCAGATACGTGCGCTGGTGCCATAGGCAACAAATGCGTATTCGGCATCCTCGCAGGCTATTTTTTCGTAACGCACTTCATTTTCCTCTATCATACGATATTTGGCCTGCAGTACATGGTTGTGCTGTTCCATTTTAATGGACTCCAGGTCGAGGGAAGTGATAATATTATGATCCCGGTCAGGGGTTTTACCTATGGTTGCCCAGGGGGTGTTCTGCCTGATCTCTTCATCGGTGAAGCGTGGTTTCTGTACATCCAGTTCCACTTTTTCCATCATCTGGCCAATGGCGCCGTCCGAAAGTACCAGGACCGGGTTGCGGTATTTAAAAGCCAGTTCAAAACCCAGGCCGGCAAAGTCAGCCATTTCCTGTACGGAAGATGGGGCAAGAACAATAAGCCTGTAATCGCCATGACCACCGCCTTTAGTGCTCTGGAAATAGTCGGATTGCGAGGGCTGGATGGTTCCTAAACCGGGTCCGCCACGTACAACATTGAGGAGCAAACATGGAAGTTCTGCCCCGGCTATATACGATATGCCTTCCTGCTTCAAACTCATTCCCGGGCTCGACGACGAAGTAAGAACGCGCTTACCGCAGCCTGCACCTCCATAAACCATATTGATAGCAGCTATTTCGCTTTCGGCCTGCAAGGTAATCATACCAGTACGCTCATGTGTCTTCTGAGCCATAAGGTATTCCATTACTTCCGACTGGGGAGTGATAGGATATCCGAAATATCCATCAGCGCCTGCACGGATGACAGCCTCGGCAAAAGCCTCATTTCCTTTCATTAACCGTAATTCTTTCATGCTTAGGTTAGTTTTTATACTTTAGTCATTAAATTTCTTACGGTAAACCGTAATTGCACCGTCAGGGCAAACCACGGCACAGTTGGTACAGCCTGTGCATAAATCGTTGGTCGGCATAGCATAATGGTAGCCTTTCCTGTTTACTTGTTTTGCCATCGCAATAACCTCTTCGGGACAAGCCGGAACACAAACTTCGCATCCTTTGCACCTTTCGTTATCAACTACGATTTCGCCTTTATTCTTTGCCATAATAATTAAGAGTTTCACTGAATTGTGGGGCGAAGTTAGATATTAATTGCAATTCAGAGGCTTTTTTAATAAGAGATTCCATTTATAGCCCTCAATTTAAAATGAGTATAAATTGTTGAGGTATTAATTCCCGGGCATAGCAGGGATTTGATATTTATTATCGAAAGAATCCGCTAAAAAGCATGGTTTTATTTTCCCGAATCAATAGAATACCTTGTCAGCCGGGTTTACTATGGCGCTTATTTTAATAAGGGAATCCGGGATAAACCAAAATGCAAACTGCCGGGGAAAACAAGGTTTTCCCCGGCGGTCTATTAATAATGATATGTATTTAACTACTTGGTCTAAAATGAGATGAAATCACTTTTTAGCCTTATGCTATAGGGTGATGCTCATGGAATTTTTTCAGCCTGGATTCCAGATCAGGGAATTGGGTACGCATCACCAGCGAAACGCAGGCACGTAATCCTTCGGTATGCTCACTACCCGTGATGGAAAGCGAAATGGCGCTGATGCCATAATAAAGCAAT
>JBAXXB010000003.1:0-46871 GCA_037128115.1 Bacteroidota bacterium | reverse complement strand
CATTGTTATGGTATACGAACCTGCGCATACCGAAACGTTCGTCGTCTTCGATACCGTTGCCGAAGTTTATACCATTGATAGCTGCCGAATTAATTACCTTAAAGGTTGTATCAGTACCATCAATCTTTTCAAGTGTGTCGCCATCCCAGAGCACCAATTGAGCTCCGCCAGTGAACAACTGGTCAGGAAATCCTTTGAGGTGATAGGTAGGATCGCCTTTCAGGGAAGGATTGTCCCCGTTTATCTTTCCTAACTTATCATGATCAATATAAGGGCCCTGGAAAAAGTCAACCCCAACAGCAGGTGGCTGGTTGCCGTATGCAAACGACTGCCCGCTTCCATCAACAGCTGTACCATTGTAACAGTATCCCAAACCACGCATTACATCACAACCTACATAGTCGTCCCAGGCATATCCTAGGTCGGTATCCACCCACTGGCTGAAGTATGTCTGGGTAAGGCGATATGTTGACCTGTTGATGATTTCGTAGCTGTAGAAAGTCATGTTGTTGATTTCGTCGTTGGTCGAGAACCCAAAGGCCTGGGCCCTTATTTCCAAACCTATAGGCTGGCCACCGGTTTCGCTGTGAATATTTCCTTTATCATTGAATACCCACCAGAGGGTAGCATCACCCTTCAATACCTGGTCAACCAGGTTACCTGTTTGCTGTTTGCTGTAATAAATATCTTCAGCGGTTGGGGTCTTGGTATGGCAAAGTTCATTCGAAAGGTCATAGTACGGGTAGTCACCGTCATTTGCCGGATCGTATGAGCCGTTAGGGCCATCGGATCCTGGAGGATCGTTGTCATAGAAAGGGGCCAGGTAATAGCTTTGTCCTTTTGATTCATCCCCGTGAGCCGGGTAAGTCGAAATAGATGTGGGAATCACATAATCAGGATGACCAGGTTTATCATTGTACCAGGCCAGGAAATCATCCACTTCGGCCCTGGTGACATAATGCAGTTTATCATATTTTGCACACATATCGGGGCTGATAGAAGCCGTTCCATCAATGGTGAGCGGGCCCGGCCAGTAATCGTTACCCACCCCGCGGTACCGCAAGGCTGCCAACTTTAGCTGTCCGTTTGCATCTAGTCCCCCAATCCAGAGGGCTGCCGAGAACATGGACATTTTTTTCGATCCTTTAGGGATCTCGTATTGTGCGGTCTCAAAATCCCACCACATATCGCCACCGGTATTAATACGGCAACGTACATTGTTAATTTCGAGCCATTTAAAGTTTGCTCCCGGAGCGCATCCGGCGGCCAGGCTTTGTTTTACTGCTGCAACGCCCGATTTATAATGATACTGCTCTGCCCTGGTCGTATTTGCTACCAGGAGTAATCCCAATAACATCGCCGGTAGAATACGGAGTATATTTTTCATAGTACTTGTTTGTTTTTCGTTTCTATACTTCATTGGATATCGATCAGAAGCTAATTCCCACACCTACACGGATCATGCGTGGTGAACTGTAGTTGTACGGGTTGTTCACCCTGATGCTGTACATATCGGTATATGAAGCGACATTAAGCTGTGAGTTGATCTGCGACTGGTATTCGGCAGCAGCCAGATATCCGTCGTCATCCGGGTTCCCGGTAGCTGCATAAACAGCCATAATATTCTTTGCATTCAGAATATTCAATACCTGGAGGTACACATTCAGTGAATATACTTTCTTGTTGCCTTTGGAATCTTTCCCTGTAGCGAGGGCAAAGTCCTTATCCAAACGACCATCCATCCTGAACGACCACGGCAGACGTGATCCGTTGAGTGAACCCTGGATGATGTTGGTAGTCGAAACCAGGCTCGAAATTTTGCTTGAACGGGTATAAGGTGTACCTGAACCTCCATTCATAGTAATATTGAAACCGCAATTCTTCAGGATCTGTATCCCGTTGATCACAGGACCGTTGTAATCGGTGCCTTCGCTGTAACGGAAGTCGACGTTGATCTGAACGGCATGACGTTGGTCAGCATCAAGGGGAATAAGGTTACGAAGGTTAGGCTGACCTGAACGTATGAGGGCTGATGAAGTTTCTGGGTTTGAACCTGTACCGTTGGCAAACTGTAAGGTATAGTTAGCCCTGACGCGTACATTACCTGTGCGGCGAAGGTCATAAGCAATGGTTAAACCTTTTACAGTTCCAAAGTCGATGTTATTGTATGAATAATACGTTTTCGGGAAAGCACCTGTATAACGGTACGACTGTATCTGGTCGCGTGATTCAATGTAGAAAGCCGAAATGTTGATGGACGAGGAATTGGAAAGTTTCTGCTGGAAACCTAATTCGTAGTTCACATTCTTTTCCGGTTTCAGGTTAGGATTGGTCATGGTTGGGTTGGAATCGTATTCCCAGAAAAGGTAACTCAGCGGGTTGAAAACGGCATTTTGTTTAGGCCTCTGGGTAATCACATCGTAGTGGGCATAGAATAAAGCCTCATCCGAAATCGGGAAGGAGAACGAAATACGGGGCATAACCGAGATCTGGGGAACATAATCAGCAAAGGATTCGCTTGTAATTTCCCTGGTACCCGATAGGTAAGGAGAAATACCGTTGCCAGCGTCGAGTTTGAGCGTAGGATCCAGGAGTACAGTTCCGCTGGCATCATACCAGTTGTTGCCATTGCGGTATCCCATAATGCGGGAAGGTTCACTCACGTTATCAACATAAACGGCATAATCTTTTCCCATGCTTGATGGATGCGTGCCCAGGTCGGAGACTTCACCTACGGTCTTTACGGGGTAGAGTGAATATGGATCTTTCAAAGTACTCTGGTTGGCATCGAAACGGTCGACACGTACACCTACGTTGAATACCAGGTCATCGAACGAGAACTTATCCGAAATGTAACCGGCCATATAGATAGGCTCACTAGGTGCAATTTCGCGTGTATAGTTTCCATTGGCATCTTTCTTATTAAAGAAATCCATGGTACTGGGATTCGAAGTGAGTTTGTTGCCGTAGTAATCATAACCCCTGGCTGCTGCAAACGGGCTGCCGCTGTTAAGGAATTCGTCGGGGCTGAAATAATTCACTGATAAAGGAGTGCTCAGGTTAACAGTATGACGTACGCTGTTTCCGTCAATGTACGAAATGGTATTCGCATTGAGGTCGTATGAATTTACATCAATCCAATCCGTTCCATTCACAGGCAGACCCATGGCAGTACGCAGGTTTTTATCGAAACTGCGCTGGGATGTGGCATCGTTTAACCTGTTATAGTCAGTTTGTACCACAGTAGTGGTATCACCATTAAGTACAGCCGGGTAAATAGTGGTGATAGGGTGCTCCAGATCAAGCTGTATGATATGTGAATTGGTCAACTGGTACATCTGGGTCCAGAATGTCTGTGGAGCATAGGAATAACCGCTGGAGCTATAACGTTCGAAAGTGAATCCCAACTTGATTTCATGGTTTCCGACATCGGCAGATAAATTCATGTTGGCAGTAACCTGGGTCGTGGAACTCTTGCCATAACCTGACTGCTGGCTTCCAGGAGCCGACCACAGACTATATACACCACCAAATACTCCGTTAGGGCTGTAGCCATTAAGCATTCCACCGCCCTGGTATATCTGGTCGATTTGGGAAGGAAGAGGGTTACGAGGATTCTCTTCGCTTAAGATTTTGTAGTAATTCGATGTATAATTGGCAAGAACCGGGTTAAACTCGGCACGCTGGAAGGTAACAAGTGAATCCGCGTAACCATTCATAGTTATACGGGTAGTGTCGGTACCGCCTATTGTATCAAGCCTACGATCATAGCCTTTACTTTTTTCGGTATCAAACCGGCCTACATAACCATAAGCAAAAAGGTTTCCTTTCAGATCGGGGTCTTCGTATTTGCTCTTGATGCTGGTGTAGTCGGCCTGCAGGGAGTAATAGATATTTTTAATCAGGTTGTTGCCATCTTTGGATGCAGGAAAACGCTGGGTAAATCTCCCGAATACACGCCAGGTACTTCCGTCAGTATATGTATTCCGGTTGTAATCGAATATGGAGTAATACCAGTTGAAGTTATTGCCCGAATACATATTATATGATCCGCCAAAAGTAAGGTTCGTATTTTTCCCGGTTTTAACATCCAGCTTACCGGATGCATTAATATCATATCCGCTGCTGTTGAGCGAACTCTTCAAAGGAACAAGGTCACTTTTACGGATAAATTCCACGTTCTGGTAAGTTCCGGAACCTGATCCTGAGGGGCGGAGTGGATTTGCTTCCAGTTCTGCCAGTTTGGCGTCGTTCACCTTGTATAATCCCAGGGGAAGAGTAGCGCCGTCTTTATGATAATTGAAGTCACCTGCAATGAAGTAGCCGAGCAGGGCTTCCGTTTTTGCCTTATTCATAAATAAAGGACCGGTAAGGTTAACACCAACGCGATGGCTTCCGTAAGGATCGAGGAATTGTGAGGTTTGAAGCTCAACTCCGCCACCGAACCTGCGTGAAGGACCTTTGGTTGTGATATTGATAATACCACCGGTGGCATCTCCGTACTGGGCAGGTACACCACCCAATATGACCGAAACCTGCTCGATGGCTGATTCGGGAAGTCCGCCTGAACCGCGTACTTTAATACCGTCAATATAGGTAACGTTACCCTCTGACCGCTGTCCTCGGACATTGCCAACCTCGCCGTCGCGGGAAAATACGCCCCCAACACTGGTTGCGATACCCTGGGCACTACGGGTAGGCATCTTCGAAATTTCTTCGGAAGTAACCGTGGCACCGGTTACCGTTTTATCTTTATCGATAAGTGGAACTTTGTACTTGGTAATGGTTACACCAGTAACCTGCACAGCCGTGGATTCCAGCTCTATATTCAGGTATTCGATGATACCCGACCGGATTGGGATACCGGTAATCTGTACCGGCTTGTAACCCAGGAACGAGGCTTTCACGTCGTAAGTACCCGGTGTAATGGGTTTGATCGTGTACTTGCCATCGATGTCAGAGGCTGTACCACCCGCCTGTGTTCCCTTGCTTTCAACAATAATGTTGGTGAAAGGAATTGGTTCTTTGGTTGCCTTGTCGATGACTTTGCCCTGCAACGCTCCCGATTGGGCTAGTAGAGTTGCATTAGCTGCGAGAAACAAAACAAGGAAAAAAAGTAATTTTCTTACCATAAAGATTGGTTTTTATGTTGCTGTAAATAGGAATAGCCTACTTTGAAAAAGCGTGTAAAGTTAAAAAGATTTTTAACTTCTCTTAACAATTCGTTAAAGACAAGAAATATTTCCGGCTTAAAAATATTTCCTGTTCAGTAATTCACTGAAAATGACAGCTTCGCGAAGATCGAATTTTTTCGGAAAGCCTTCATTTTTTGCAACCTGGGGAGGGTTTTCCAGTGTTTTAGAGTCGTTTCCGGAAGCATCCCGGGCTAAACTTGTCGGCAAACTCGATATGTTTGCTTTCGTGAACGAATTTCTGTGCATTCCCGCGTCCTGTATAGGCATGTCGGGTGGAATCACCACAGAGGGTTGAGCCGGTTGATAAGTCTGGATTACCGGCTTTGGCTCGCCGCTTAATTCCCGAAAAATTTCATCAAACAACGTCCTTCCTCCGCTTCCTGGTAACGGCAAGGGTGAGGACTGTGAAGGTCCCCGTGGGGGTATTTCCTGCGATTGTTGCCTCTTCAGGGCTTTTTGCCGGGCTGTATATAAAGAGTAAACAACCCAGATAACACCTATTAGGATATAGAGGAAATTTTCCATTGGAAATCTGATGCTTTGGGATTTTTTGTAAAGGTACAAAAAATAAATGCTGGTTATAGGTGCCTGTTTATCAGTACAGGATATTATTTTATTTTGAGAGACCGGAGTTAGAACAGGTTGCAGGAATTTGATTTTGAAATACTATTGTCCGGTAAAAACATTATATCGTCCGCCAAAGGCGGACTTTTATCACTTCTCATTTGCTATTCTACCAATAGCTATTTGCTGTCGCAAATAATCTAGCGGGACAGTCCGCCTCTGGTGGACGCAATATATCAATCATTTAAGCAGTCAAGTTTATTTTTCTCCTGACAAAAGAAATTTTTACCTGTAACCCAAACTTTTAAATTCACTTTTTCTGTTTCAGGTTATCCTATATTCTAAAAGTGAAAAACCAGCCGAAATTTATTTCGGGATAGCTCCTTTAGAATGCATAAATTGAAAATGTATTTTTAAGTTTCTATTTTCGTCCTTTTGTCGTAATACAAAAGGAACAGATTAGCGCCGCGATCCCATGAGCTACTTTAAAAATAATCAATGAGCGAATAAAAAATCTAGGCTTTATAAAAATACGTTGCATTTCTAATCCGGAGGTATTTTCGCGCAATACAAGGCATGAAAGATGGCACAATTCCAAGCATTTGTCGTTGCTGTGTATTGCTAAGCGCAAGCCTTCCGCATACCTCCGTCAAGAACCGCTAACGTATTTTTCTGGCAAGATATTATTTTGATGTGCTGGAGTGATATTACTCACTTCATTATAAGAATTCATCGAAAACAGAGTATATTTTCAATTTTAATGACAAATTTATTCAGGAAATCAAGCATATTTGCTGAAGATTAAAAAAGCAAACTGGAAATAGATTTTTTCTTTTCGTCCTTTTGTCATCAGGGCAAAAGAAAGTAAGAAAAAACTGGAATGATACTCCATTACAAACTTTGAAGAATCTTCAATAGATACTTTGCTCACCAGATTTTGATTTTGATCCTATTTCATGACTCATAATACCCCTTCGCTCAGTTCAGGAAAATAAGGAATCGCAATTCCCACAGATAGGATTGATTTCCCCATTTTTAATATCTCCCATTTAACTTGTAGAAATCCGAAATTTTTTATTCGGGAATATCTATCACGGACTCCATTCAGTTAACAGTCCTAAGGGTATGGTGAGCACTCCCGTAGAACTGAACGGCACAGCCCGCAAAAAGCGATACAAGCGCGGCGAATAGCATCCGAAGCTTTGTGAAAGGTTTCCGAAGCACGGCGAAAAGTCTCCGAAGCGCGGCGAAAAGTCGCCAAAGCGTAGCGAAAAGCCCCCGAAGCGCGGCAAAAAGTCTCCGAAGCACCGCAATATGCAAATGGAGTATCACTATGTTCAATTTCTTGGATTCGACAAGCAGTAAATCAATTCCAACTGAAACCAGTATTGAAGCCGATTGCAACACATAAAAGGCATACCCTGCATCAACCGGAACTAAAATATATCCGATTGAAGCATAGCCCAATCGTAGAAATAATAGTGATAAAAAAAGTTGATATGTTGAGAATAATCCGGAAAAAAGTATTGTAACTTTGTACTAACGTTCACACTTAAACACATGAAAAAGATGGCATTAACCACTGATTTCCGGTTTTCGTTTGGCACCCTTATTACGTTAGGCGAAAAGACCGCATCGCTTATGAGCCGCGACCAGGCTGAATTATCCACCTATGGCGTTACTTACGCCGACCGCACCTTTATACTTGAAACAACCGATAATCTTAAAAACATGCCCGGCGACGATGAATTCCTCGGCACCTGCATGGAACGCACCAAGGCTAAAGATAGTATTGCCGACCAGCTCAGGGTCGAAACCCGCTCGTACATGATACGCGTAGCTGATACCTATGGCGAAGACTCAGGCACCTACCGCCGATTTGGTACGGCCGGGTTAAGCAAATTAAGCGACAGCGACCTGCTGCTTTGCTGCAAGCGGGTTCTCCGGCTTACCGGCACTTACTTTGATGCTCTGAAGGAAAAAGGCATTACGCAGCAGATGGTCGACAGGCTTGGCGGCTTGTGCACACAGTTCGACGAAGCCCTGGGATTAAAGGAAGATGCCGATATGGAGCGCGAAGTAGCTGCAGAGCAACGCACTGCATCAGCCAATGCTTTATATGCAAAAATCAACCGCATCTGCGGCTTTGGCAAGGATTACTGGTACACCCGCAGTGAAGCCAAATACAACGATTATATTATTTACGATACACCTGCCGGAACTAAGGATGATACTAAGCCGCCAGCTAACCCGGCTTAAAATGGGGGTTAGGTATTAGGAGGGCAATTTACTATGCCCTTGCTTCCGGTGCCTAAAAAAGGAGGGGCGACAGGCAGACAAAGGCGGCACGAACCCGGGATAATAAAATATAGTATCCTAATTAACGACAGGTGGATTTGGTGTGGCCTTTACGCTTCATCGGTTTATTGAATCTGTATGCCTGCTTTTTAGTCTTTTTCATCATCTTTTTAGCATCATCACTTTGGTTTTTATAATGCTGATCCAGCGCTTTATCGTATTCGGCACTTATCTTTTTATCGGCGGCATGCTGCTTTTTTTCGGCTACTGACTGTTTGTCTCTTTTCAACAAACGGCAGCCGGAGCCTGCAAATGAAAATGCAGCCAGAAGCAGTACAGTCGCAAACATAATCCTTCGGCTTTGTTTTCCGGGTATGAACATGAAAATTCTTCTTTAACAGGGTGCAAAGGAAATGATAAATCCATTTTGCTTTACAAATGAGATTGGATTTGAACGCAATTTATATCAGCTGCGTTCGTTCTTCAAAGAGTAAAGTACTACTTTTACAACGAAAACACATTTTAAATCTTACCCATGCGGTCGCTTTTTACGATAATTATTCTTTTAATGCTGGTTCCCGCATGCAAAAAGGATAACCAGCCTTTGATTCCTTATGTATATGTTAACCTGCAGCTCTACCCGAATTCACTGGATTATATTCCGGTTGGCAGTTATAAATATGTTAACGGCGGTTACAGGGGAATAGTCATTTACCGCATGCTTCCCGACCAGTTTACGGTATTTGAACGCTGCTGCCCCTACGACCCTGAAAAAACAGGAGCCAAGGTGGTCGTTGATGCTTCAGGAAGCACCTGCACCGATTCAGTTTGTAAGTCAAAATTTATTCTTTACGATGGCACAACTTATGGAGGGCCTTCACCATACCCGCTGATGCAATACCGGTATTCATACGATGGAGAGGCATTATTGATCTATAACTGATCAATTCTGAATTTTCCGGGTAACATAAAAAGGGCCATCATAAAATTATGACGGCCCTTTTTATGTCAAAGTCCAAATTCTAGTAACGGTAATGATCCGCTTTATAAGGACCTTCGGCCGGAACTGAGATATACTCAGCCTGTTCGGGAGTAAGTACGGTAAGTTTAACACCTAACTGCTCGAGGTGCAGGCGGGCAACTTCTTCGTCGAGGTATTTAGGCAAACGGTACACACCGATCTCGTAGTTGTTATTCCAGAGGTCGAGCTGGGCCAGTGTCTGGTTCGAGAATGAATTGCTCATAACAAACGATGGATGCCCGGTTGCACATCCCAGGTTCACCAGGCGGCCTTCGGCAAGCATGAATATGGCATGACCATCGGGGAACAGGTATTTATCCACCTGTGGTTTGATTTCAATCTTTTCAACACCAGCCAGGTTGTTGAGCTTATCCACCTGTATTTCGTTGTCGAAATGGCCGATATTACATACAATGGCCTGGTCCTTCATTTTAAGCATATGCTCTACGGTGATCACATCCTTATTGCCGGTAGTGGTAACATAAATGTTCCCTTCGGCAAGCGCATCTTCAACCGTAGTAATTTCGAATCCTTCCATCGAAGCCTGTAAGGCACAGATAGGATCAATTTCGGTAACAATTACCCGTGCTCCATAAGCACGCATCGAACGGGCACTGCCTTTTCCAACATCGCCGTAACCGCAAACAACCACAACTTTACCCGCAAGCATAACATCTGTCGCACGTTTTATTCCGTCGGCCAGGGATTCGCGGCAACCGTAAAGATTGTCGAACTTGGATTTGGTTACTGAGTCGTTTACATTGATAGCAGGTATCAGCAATTCACCTTTTTCCAGCATCTGGTATAAGCGATGCACGCCTGTGGTAGTTTCTTCCGAAACGCCTTTCCATTCGGCTACCACACCATGCCATCTCATCGGTGATTCCACATAGGTATCACGCAACAGTTGCATAATTACTGCTTCTTCCGCGTTCGAAGCTTCTTCTTCGAGCAGTTTAGGGTTATTTTCGGCAGCAAATCCCTTATGAATCAATAGGGTAGCATCGCCTCCATCATCAACGATGAGGTTCGGGCCTTTTCCGCCTTCGAAAGCAAGAGCCTTGTTGGTACACCACCAGTACTCTTCGAGGCTTTCACCCTTCCAGGCAAAAACCGGGATACCGGCAGCGGCAATGGCTGCAGCAGCATGATCCTGTGTAGAAAAAATATTACAGCTGGCCCAACGTACTTCTGCACCCAGGTCGGCTAATGTTTCAATTAATACTGCTGTTTGAATGGTCATATGCAGTGAGCCGGTTATGCGGGCACCTTGCAAGGGTTTCTCCGCAGTGTATTTACGGCGGATACTCATCAGCCCCGGCATTTCCTTCTCGGCAATTTCAATTTCCTTGCGGCCCCATTCGGCCAGCGTTATATCACGGACTTTATATTTCATAGTAGTCGCAAAAGTAAGTTGTTCCATTATACTATTATTTTTAGGGGTGCAAAGGTACAATTTATTTCTAAATTTATTTAAACTTATAACTCTAAATTGGATGAATTGTTCGGAATCCAGGGAAGGATTCTGTAATCACACACAGTCTAACTATCATTCCTGCACATGATTGTAAATTTCAATTTTGGGAATTATTGTGATTTGCGATATGATTGACAACATAAAGCTGATCTGCTTTACAGATTTACTCACCATGTACTCTTCCAGACTTACGCAATCATTTTGTAATTCGTCCAATCGTTTAAGTCAATCGAAGAGAGAGCCCCTGATCCAGCCTGTCGGAATGTGAAAAGAGAACCTAGGATGACTGCACTTTTTAGATGGCAAACAGTAGTTTGTTGAAAATTAAAATTTATAGAATCATTATAATTCTAATAAAAAGCTAAGTTTGCTTTCCGAAGGAGGTAAAGCATTTTAATTGTACTGGTAAAATTTTACCTTTGATATCAAAATCTGCCTAAAAACGCAATTAGATACTTTTCGTACTTTGTATGGCTCCTAAAGTGTTTTTTTATAATGTGTTGACAGTGTGATGTTTTTGCCGTACCTTGAAGTCATAGCCAGATAATTTTTAGTACAAATAACTGAAATGTGTAAATTGATAGGATAAGTCAAATTACCTTTCATTATTTAACCGGAAACCAAGTATAGGGTGAAACTTTATAATTAGTTAGTCCTGTTTAACTTTGCCGAATAAGAGGTGACAAATGGCCCTCGACTTCAGGCTGGCAAAATGTGAAAAATGGGGACTCAGATTAAGTATCCCACCTCTCTGGTCACACTTATAACCTTGTAAATCTAATTAATACAGATTTTTAATAAAAAAACAGCCTCTAACCAAGCAATACACTTTTTAAAGGATTATTCATTTCAACTAAACTAAAATAACTTATGAAAAACTCTCTGAAACTTTTCGTAACAGCCATTTTAATCTTTTCGGGCACCCTGCTCTATTCACAAAATCATGTGATAAAGGGACTCCTGAAAAATGAAAAAGGAGAACCCATGGAATTTGTCTCAATTGTTATCAAGGGCACTAACATTGGCACCATAAGCGATGCTGCAGGGAAATTCGCTCTTACAACGAAAATAATCTTGCCAACCTTACTTATATCCTCCGTTGGTTATGAAACTAAAGAGGTAGTGGCTAAAAGCGACTACGTTGAAGTACTGCTTGTTTTACAGAGCACCAGTCTCACTGAATTTGTTGTGGTTGGTAGCAGGAATCCAAAATTAAGCAAAATGGAAACCCCTGTCCCGGTTGATGTTGTGAATTTAATCAAAATGAGAACCATTACTCCTCAGAATTCGGCAAACGACATATTAACATATCTCATTCCTTCCTTTAATTCCAATCGTCAGTCAGCATCCGACGGAACCGAGCACATTGACCCGGCATCGCTGAGAGGATTGGGTCCTGACCAGGTATTAGTATTGGTGAACGGCAAAAGACGACACACTACTTCCCTGGTTAATTATCAGAACACAGTTGGAAACGGTTCGGTAGGAACTGACTTAGGTGCCATCCCGGCTTCGGCGATTAAACGCATCGAAGTTCTTCGTGACGGAGCAGCAGCTCAATATGGTTCGGATGCCATTGCCGGCGTTATCAACCTGATATTGAATGACAATATTGGTTTCCAGGCCGAAGCAACGTATGGCCAGACATCGCGAAACGATGGACAGACAACCGATTTGAACCTGAATTATGGTTCCAAACTGGGGAAACAAGGTGGGTTCATTAACCTGACAGCTGCATTTAACAACCGCGAAAAAACCAACCGTGCTCAGAACAACAACCTCATCATTTTTGATCAGTCGGCATATAACAACTATTTTTCTTACGATTTTTGTGACGATGCGGCTGCTGCCCGTAAGATTGATGACGATGCAATTGCCGCTGCCGGCCTTACGCGCGACGATTTTAATTTCCAGGTAGGTGACGCCAAAATACAAAACATACAGGGATTCTTAAACTCATCCATCCCGTTAAACAAGAACATTGAATTATATTTTTCGGGTGGTGCCAGCAAACGAAACGGTATAGGGTTTGGTTTCAGGCGCTTACCGAGTGAAACCGGGAATGTAGTCCCGGAGTTATTCCCTTATGGCTTTCAACCCGAATTAAAATCCGACATCAGCGATCTTTCACTGATTTCAGGTTTACGGTTTAAGCTCTCCGACTGGAATTTGGATGTAAGCAATACCATTGGAAAAAATACCTTCAAATACGAAGTGGCTAATACGAACAATGCTTCCATGGGTGCAAGCAGCCCTACTGTATTTAACGCAGGAAGTCACTCGTTTTTACAAAACACCATCAATGCCGATGCCTCCCGCTTATATGCAAGTATTTTCAGCGGGCTCAATGTAGCTTTCGGCGCTGAGTTTCGCCTGGAAGGTTACCAGATCAAAGCCGGAGAAGAAGCTTCCTACAAAGATGGTGGAGCACAATCATTCCCGGGCTTCTCGCTATTGAATGCAGTAAACAAACAAAGATCCAGCATAGGTGCATACGCTGACGTTGAAGCGGACATTACGAAGAGATTCCTTGTAGGTGTAGCCGTGCGCTATGAAAACTATTCGGATTTTGGCAATACCACAACCGGGAAATTAAGTTCCAGGTATAAGATTACCGATAACTTTTTTGTCCGTGGTTCGATGAGCACAGGATTCAGGGCTCCTTCGTTACAGCAAAGCTATTTCAACAATATCGCAACCGATGTGGTGGATGGAGTAATGCTCAATTCCGGCATTTTCAGGACCGACAGTGAACTTGCAAAGGAGCTTGGAATTCCTGCCTTGAAAGAGGAAACATCCAATAATTATAGCCTCGGTTTTGTATATACACCCATCAAAAAATTAAATATTACCATCGATGCCTACCAGATTAACATCAAAAACCGGATTATCCTCACCGGCAATTTAGGAAATGATCCTTACGGGGAACCTGTTCCTGAACTCCAGGCTTTATTCGCTCAGTATGGGGCGCAAACAGGCCGTTTCTTTACCAACGCCATCAACACTACAACCAAGGGACTTGACCTGGTGATTGATTATACTTTTAAGGTAGCCGGTGGCAACCTCAATGTTTCATTGCTGTACAACTACAACAAGAACAAGGTGGATGATCAGTTAAATTACATTCCAACTGCATTCATTGGCCAGGAAGAAGTTTATTATGGACCTCAGGAAAGAAGCCTTATCGAGACCAACACTCCCAGAAGCAAAGGAACACTTGCCCTGAATTACGATGTTAAGAAGCTCTCCGTTTTATTACGCAACACCTATTTTGGTGAGGTTACCCGGAGTGGAGCACCTTTTGGTATTGACCAGAAACATGCAGGCAAAGTAGTTACCGACCTGAGCGTTTCCTATAAAATCAGTTCTAAAATCCTGTTTGCTGTGGGTGCAAATAACCTGTTCGATGTTTTTCCTGATCTACAGGTTTATGAAAACAGCTATTTTGGCGTATTTAAATATGCCCCGGTTCAAATGGGCACTACAGGATCTTACTTTTTTGGAAGAATAAGTTGCAGTCTCTGATCCTCCTCTCAAAACTGAAATAATACTTTGTCAAGGCTAAAAACCTTGACAAAGTTTTTTATTTAACACCTTCGCGAAAACTTGAAAAAAATCACCTGGCTCACGGCCACAGCCTTAGTAGTTTCAAACATGATAGGAACCGGGGTTTTCACATCCTTAGGATACCAGGTTGCCAGTTTGACCAACACCTATACCATAATTTTACTTTGGTCAATCGGGGGTGTTTTAGCCTTGTTCGGCGCTTTTTGCTATTCTGAATTAGGAAATTACTACAAAGAAACGGGAGGTGATTATATCTATTTATCCCGGGGTTTTCATCCGGTATTCGGATACCTGAGCAGTTGGGTATCGCTGATTGTGGGTTTTTCGGCACCGGTTTCGCTGGCAGCCCTGGCCATGAGTAAATACCTGCAGATTTTCGGATTGGGCTTAGGCAAAGGATTCGCTATTGGTGTTATCATACTGGTGGCCCTCTCCCAGTCTTTTAGCCTGAGAACAAGCAGTGATTTTCACAACCTGTTTACATTGCTGAAAGTTTTATTTGTTTTGGCATTGATCGGACTGGGTTTGTATATTGCTCCTGATGCCATGAATGGACTGGATTTTGGTGCCGGCTGGAAAAAAGAAATACAGATGCCGGAATTTGCCAGCTCACTCGTGTTTGTTGCTTTTGCTTATACCGGCTGGAATTCAGCATCTTACATAGTTGGGGAAATTAAAAATCCAACAAAAAACCTACCTAAATCGCTGATTGTCGGCACCTTGTTTGTGACCCTGGTATATGTTTTCATCAATTATGTTTTCCTGAAACATGCAACCATAGTTTCCTTAATTAACCAGGAAGATGTTGCATCCATATCCGCCAGGGGTTTCCTGGGATTGAACGGTGCCAAATGGGTGAGTTTCTTTATAGCCCTACAATTAATTGCCACTATTAGTGGATATTTATGGATAGGTTCCAGGGTGAGTTTTGCAACTGCAAAGGAAAATAGACTCTGGAGCTTTATGAATAAAACGAAGAACGACATTCCTTATCTTGCATTATGGGTTCATGCTTTTATCGCAATCCTTATCATTTTGACAGGCGAATTTGAACAGATTTTTATCTATGCATCCTTCCTGCTTCAAATTTTAAGTACCATAGCCGTAGCAACGGTATTTACAATTCCATCCATGAAGCGGCACATATTTAAAGGAAAATACTTCTGGATTTTCCCGACGGTGTTTTTAGCTTTTGGGATCTACATCTGCTACTTCACCTTTGTCGCTCACCCTAAAGAAAGTATGGTCGGATTATCAACCATAGTACTAGGTTTGATTTTCTATTCGTTCGACACGAAACTTTCAGGTAAATCAGACATTATTTTATAGCTACAGGCTTGAATCACTACCTTTTACTAAACAGAAAACTTTCATAATTTAACTTAACCTGCTTGTCATGAAACAAATTATCACCTCACTGTTAATTCTTTTCGTTGTATATCAAGTGTCAGCACAAAACAAAATAGTTGTCTTTCAAACCGATTTTGGATTAAAAGACGGCGCCGTTTCAGCAATGAAAGGTGTTGCGTGCGGTGTTTCGCCCGATTTAAAATTATACGATCTTACCGACGAAATTCCTGCTTATAATATTTGGGAAGCCGCTTACCGTTTAGAACAAACCGCGGCTTACTGGCCTGCAGGCACCGTTTTTGTATCGGTGGTCGATCCAGGCGTGGGCACCACCCGGAAATCGGTCGTATTAAAAACTAACAGCGGTCACTTTTTTGTTACACCCGATAACGGCACACTTACCCTGGTAGCCGAAAGTCTTGGCATAGCTGAAGTCCGGGAAATTGACGAAGTCGTTAACCGTAGGGCTAATTCCGAAAAATCATACACTTTCCATGGCCGGGATGTATATGCTTATACAGCTGCCAGGCTGGCAGCAGGTGCCATAACCTTCGAACAGGTTGGCAAGGAATTGGCCAAACAAGTAGTCAGCATCCCTTATCAGAAAGCTGTGTTGGATGGGGGAAAACTCAAAGGCAACATTTCTATTCTTGATATTCAATATGGAAATGTTTGGACTAATATCACAGCCGATTTGGTAAAACAACTAAATCCCCGGTATGGAGACCTGATGCATGTAATTATCTATCATGATAAAACTAAGGTCTATGAAGGCAACGCTCCTTACAGTCAAACTTTCGGCGCGGTTGAAAAAGGGAAGCCGGTAACCTATCTGAATAGCCTGATGCAATTATCATTCGCGTTAAACCAGGGGAGCTTTGCAAAAGTGTATAAGATCGAAAGCGGTAATAACTGGGATGTGGAAGTTACCCTTATCTCAAAAAAATAACTGGCATCAACCATTCCAGGCTTAACGCTGAAACACCAAAGTCTGCCACAGATTTCGCTGACATAAAACAATTTTCCTTTACTCAAATTTCATCTTAAAACTGCCGAATGCAGTTTTAAGATTTGCATTATGTGAAATCCATGGCAGAGTTGGCTTATTGTTTACCAATAATTTCACTGGGATGATGAACTAAAGCTGATTTCTGAAAATTCAATTTATTGGTGAATAAAATCACATTCATCTGATTAACAACTAACTAAAGACCTTAACACCCTATAATAAATTCCATCTGAAGGCATGCGTTTAAATAAGCATTCTTTCTTATCTTTGCAGCTTCAAATATTCCTTTCATAAACTAAGGAGGTTTGGATTATACAGAAGGGGGGAGAGAACAGGCTCACCGAACCTCTGGCAACCACCACCACACGGTGTGTAAGGTGCCAATACCTGATCCGCCTTTGGCGGAGATTATAATTAAAACACACTCCTGCTCCCGGAATGCGGAGAAACTGAATGTGTTGAGTTCAAAACTTCTGAGCTGCTGCTTTGTTTTAAGCATGCAGAACGGATTAACATACAAGCAGCATGATTGAAAAGGATAACATATATAAAGTTTTAGAGAATAGAGTATTGGTGCTGGATGGCGCCATGGGTACCGAGATACAACGTTATAAGCTTTCGGAATCCGACTACAGAGGCGTTCGTTTTGCCAAACACCGAATTGACCTGAAAGGATGCAACGATTTACTTTGCATCACCCGGCCGGATGTGATCAGTGAAATACACCGCGCATACCTCGAAGCCGGGGCTGATATTATTGAAACCAATACATTTAATGCCACCTCGGTTTCCATGGCGGACTACCAGCTGGAACCCATTGTATATGAAATGAATGTGGCTGCCGCAAGAATCGCTGTATCCGAAGCCGAAAAATTTACTTCGCTCAACCCGGCGAAACCACGCTTTGTTGCTGGTGCCGTGGGCCCTACAAGCAAGACAGCCAGCATGTCGCCCGATGTAAATGATCCGGGATTTCGTGCAGTTAGTTACGATCAGCTCCGGGTTGCTTACCAGGAACAGGTTCGCGGCCTGATCGATGGTGGCGTGGACTTGCTGCTGGTTGAAACTATTTTCGATACGCTTAATGCCAAGGCCGCCTTGTATGCTATTAACGAGGTCCTGGCTGAAAAGAAATTACGCATGCCTGTCATGGTTTCGGGAACTATAACCGATGCCAGCGGCAGAACCCTTTCGGGGCAAACTACCGAGGCTTTCCTGAATTCGGTTTCACATATTGACCTGTTAAGCGTCGGATTCAATTGTTCACTCGGGGCGGAACAACTCAATCCATTTATAGAAGAGCTTTCGAGGAAAGCACCTTTTTATGTAAGCGCTTATCCCAACGCCGGACTGCCGAACCAATTCGGGGAATATGACGAATCACCCATGCAAATGGCTCATCATATTCAACCTATACTCCATAATAAATCGGTTAATATCATCGGCGGATGTTGCGGCACAACACCTGAACATATTAGGGAACTCTGCAAAGTTGCGGAACAATCAACACCACGGCATATTCCAGCTATCCCAAAACATTTGAGGCTCAGCGGCCTTGAGCCCTTGATGGTTTTCGAGAACAGCAATTTCATAAATATTGGTGAACGGACCAATGTTTCAGGCTCTAAGAAATTTGCCCGCCTCATTCGTGAGGAAAAATACGATGAAGCCTTATCCGTCGCCCGCCAACAGGTAGATGCCGGTGCCCAGGTGCTGGATATCAATATGGACGATGCCTTGCTCGATGCCAAACGCGAAATGACCAGGTATCTTCACCTGCTGATGGCCGAGCCCGAAATTGCCAGGGTGCCCATTATGATAGATTCCTCGAAATGGGAGGTTATAGAAGCCGGGTTGAAATGCCTGCAAGGTAAAGCCATTGTGAATTCCATCAGTATGAAGGAAGGTGAGGATGCCTTCAGGGAACATGCACAGAAAATCAGGAATTACGGGGCAGCTATGATAGTAATGGCTTTCGACGAACAAGGCCAGGCCAGTACCTTCGAACGCCGGACCGAAATCTGTTCCCGGGCTTATCATATACTGGTCGATGAGTTGGGCGTGCCCCCTGAGGATATCATTTTCGACCCGAATATACTTGCTATCGCCACCGGTATTGAAGAACACAACAATTACGCTGTCGATTTTATTAATACCATTACCTGGATAAAGAAAAACCTTCCTTATGCCCGGATCAGCGGTGGCATCAGCAACCTTTCGTTTTCGTTTCGTGGAAACGATGACCTGCGCGAAGCCATGCATTCCGTTTTTCTTTACCATGCCATAAAAGCAGGCATGGATATGGGAATTGTCAATGCCGGGAACCTGCCGGTTTACGATGACATTCCGGCTGACTTACTCGAACTTATTGAAGACGTGCTTTTTAACCGCAGGCCCGATTCAACCGAAAGGCTGATCGGCTATGCTTCGAAGATGAAGGCCACCGAAAAGACCGAAGCCGCTGCAAAAGCATGGCGAGGATTACCTGTGAACGAGAGGCTGACATACGCCCTGGTACACGGGCTTGATGCAGATGTGGCTACCGATGTTGAAGAAGCACGCCCTCATTTTGCCAGGGCACTCGAAGTTATTGAAGGCCCCCTGATGGCAGGCATGAACGTGGTAGGCGACCTTTTCGGGGCCGGGAAAATGTTCCTGCCCCAGGTTGTGAAGAGTGCCAGGGTAATGAAGAAAGCGGTTGCTGTTCTGCTACCTTATATTGAAGCCGAAAAAGTGCAGGGGGTGAGGAGTTCGGCAGGTAAAATTCTCATGGCCACCGTAAAGGGAGATGTGCACGATATTGGTAAAAATATTGTAGGAGTAGTCCTGGGATGCAATAACTATGAGGTGGTCGACCTCGGAGTGATGGTGCATGCTGAGAAAATCCTGGATGCCGCCATTAAGGAAAAAGTCGACATTATAGGATTATCCGGTTTAATTACCCCTTCGCTGGAGGAAATGGGTTTCGTAGCTTCCGAAATGGAACGAAGAGGATTCAGCATCCCCCTGTTGATTGGCGGGGCTACCACCAGCGAAATGCATACCGCCGTCAAGATTGCTCCCGAATACAGCCACCCGGTTGTGCATGTGCGTGATGCTTCAAGGGCTACAGGTGTTGTAGCAGCGTTGCTTTCGCAGGATGGCAAAAAGCCTTTCGTTGACTCAGTTAGTTTGAAATATGAACAGCTGCGCCATAAGCACGAAAGTACCAGGGCCGGCATTACCTATTTGTCGTTGGAACAAGCACGTGCCAACCGCTTTTTAATCGATTGGAAAACCTACAAGCCCGTTACGCCAGCATTTACCGGAGTAAAATATCTTGAAAATTATCCGCTTCAGGAAATCAGCCGTTATATCGATTGGACTTTCTTCTTCCATGCCTGGAAGATCAGCGGGAAATACCCGGCTATTTTCGAAGATCCCCTGAAAGGTGTGGAAGCGCGTAAACTGTTTAACGATGCCCAGTTCCTGTTAAAGAGGGTTATTGATGAACACATGGTAAGTGCAAATGGTGTTTTCGGTTTTTTTCCCGCTAACGCTGTGGGCGACAGCCTGGAACTATCGGTTGAAGGAAGCAGGAATACCATGCTCCATTTCCTGCGTAACGAGGAAGAAAAAGAAAAAGGCATCCCTAACTTATCACTAGCCGATTTCATTGCACCAAAAGAGTGCGGGTATAATGACTACATCGGTCTATTTGCAGTAACCGCCGGGCTTGGAATCGAAAAGTGGGTGAAACACTTCGAAGATCAGGACGACGATTACAATGCCATCATGGTTAAAATTTTAGCCGACAGGCTCGCCGAAGCCTTTGCCGAACTCTTGCATGAGAAGGTACGCAAAGAATACTGGGGATATGCGAAAGATGAGAACCTGGGAATTGAAGAAATTATACACGAAGGCTATGCCGGCATACGTCCCGCACCGGGTTACCCGGCCTGTCCTGAGCACAGCGAGAAAGGAACTATTTTCAACCTGCTCGATGCCGAAAAAACAGGCATTACTTTAACCGAAAATTACGCCATGTACCCAGGCGCAGCCGTGAGCGGGTACTATTTTGCAAACCCCGAAGCACAGTATTTTGCAATCAGCCGTATCAGCCGCGAACAGGTTGAAGATTATGCTTCCCGCAAAAACCTGTCTGTCAGCGAAACAGAAAAATTACTGGCATCGAACCTGAATTATTAATTTTGAAGGATGGATAAGACCAAGTTAATCTGAAAACTGGTTAAGTTAAGGCAACTCCAGGTTTAAAACCCCTGGATTGATTCAATAGCATTATTAAAATAATTTCACAAGAAGAACCCGAAAATGAAAGTCACCGAATATATTGATAACAGTAAAGGCAAACCCCTTTTTACCTTCGAGTTACTCCCTCCACTGAAAGGGGAGAACATCAATTCCATCTACCAGACCATTGAACCACTGATTGAATTCAATCCTTCCTTCGTCGACGTAACCTATCACAGGGAAGAGGTCATCTTTAAAGAACGTGAGGACGGGTTGCTCGAACGCAGGACCGTGAGGAAGAGGCCCGGGACAGTGGGGATTGCCGCCGCCATTAAATTCAAATATGGGCTCGACGTGGTTCCTCACCTGATTTGCGGTGGGTTCAGCCAGGAAGAAACTGAAAATGCGCTGATCGACCTTCAGTTCCTGGGCATAGACAATATTTTACTGATCAGGGGCGATAACCTGAGGGGCGAAAAACAATTTAAACCCGACCCCGACGGGCACCGCTACGCCATCGACCTGGTAAAGCAGGTGATTAAACTGAACCAGGGAAAATTCCTGGAGGAAGAAATGCTGAACCCGGTTCCAACAAATTTCTGTATAGGTGTAGCCGGTTACCCCGAAAAACATATGGAATCGCCTAACCTGGCAACCGATTTACAGCACCTTAAAGATAAAGTGGATGCCGGCGCCGACTACATTGTCACGCAAATGTTTTTCGATAATTCGAAATATTTTGAGTTTGTGAACGCATGCCGCGAAGCAGGTATCCATATTCCCATTATTCCAGGCTTAAAACCAATATCACTGAAATCGCAGCTTTCGACCCTGCCCCGTACCTTTTCCATTGACATACCGGATGAACTGGTAAAAGAAATAGAGAAATGCTCTGATAACCAACAGGTAAGACAGGTTGGGGTAGAATGGGCCATACAGCAATCCCGCGAACTGATCAGTTTCGGAGTACCCGTGCTACACTTTTACACTATGGGCAAGTCGGACAACATCTGTAAAATCGCAAAAGCAGTCTTTTAAAATTATTCTTGCAGGATTAATGGAGGCTAACCCGATTCCCGCCCATTTTAACCCATAAAGAATATGAAAAAGCTGATAGTATCCCGCAAAATGGCATTGTTTATAATGTTTCGGCAGGAACAGCGCACTCATTATCTCCTTTTCTCTACATTTGCTTTTTTAATTTTTGAGCCTGTAAAAATTATCATTTCATGTTTCAGCGTTCATTTATACGAAATCACGGGGCAAAAGAAGTGAAGCAAGAAATATGGAAATCATTTCCAATTCACGGCTCTTTACTTTATCCAGCATCAAGAACAACAAAACTCGGCACACTTACGTAAAAAAAATAATTGCTTACCGATATAAAAACAGTCGCTTCAAATGACTATTTATCAACATCTTCTGGAACAATCCGCACAAGGCAGGAAAATGCTGACTGTACTGGTTGATCCTGATAAGTTAAAAAACAAGGAGGTTGAGAGCATAGCCATTAAAGCTGCTCTTTCGGGTGTGGATTATTTTTTTGTAGGGGGAAGCCTGCTGGTGAATAATGAACTGGACCAGTGTATCAAAACATTAAAAGCAAACAGCGATATCCCGGTGATATTGTTTCCCGGCAATACCATGCAAATGAGTTGGAGAGCCGATGCCATACTTTTTCTTTCCCTGATCAGCGGCCGCAATGCCGAGATGCTGATCGGCCGTCATGTAATAGCTGCGCCATACCTGAGACTCAGCCCGCTTGAAGTAATTTCGTGTGGATATATGCTGATTGAGAATGGCAAACCTACAGCCGTGCAATATATGAGTAATACCATGCCTATTCCTGCCGATAAGATGGATATTGCCATCTGTACAGCCATGGCCGGTGAGATGCTAGGACTCAAAATGATTTATCTGGAAGCCGGTAGCGGGGCCATTAACCCTGTATCAAAGGAAATGGTCGAACAGGTGAAACAAAACATCAGTATTCCCCTGTTGGCTGGAGGAGGGCTCAACACTCCTGAAAAAACAAGGGAAATCGCTTTAGCAGGAGCCGACATTATAGTAGTAGGTACTGCTTTTGAGAAAAATTCCGGCCTGATTTCCGAAATCGCAGATGCAGTTCACTCGGCATCAACATTTACCAAATAATTTATTCCAGCACACTTTCCTGATATGTCTCAAAAATCATCCTCTGCCCTACTTGGTCTGCTCTTATTACTTGTGCCTTCGCTTTTCGCCCAGCAAAAACAACTGGCGATTGATGACCTGATGAACCGGAAACTCTATCCTGCTCAATGGTCAAATGTCCAGTGGCGAAGCAACACCCATTTTACATGGAATGCCAATAACTGCCTGGTTCAAAACCTGCTGAAAGCAGGAACTACCGACACCATACTTACCCTCGGGAACCTCAACCTCATAGTTGATCAGAAACAGCAGAAGAAATTAAAAAGCATGCCTGCCATCAGGTGGGAAGATGAAAATACATTCAGGTATACCAACGATTCGAAAATTTTCCGGTTCCATGCGCTAACAAACGACCTGGAAATGGCAAATAGTTATGAATCCGAGGCCGAAAATGTAGATTTTGAACCTATTTCCGGCAGAGTTGCCTTTACCAAAGAAAACAATCTTTACGTTTCGGTTGCAGGAAAAACAATAGCTGTAACAAGCGATTCCATAAAGGGCATAGTGAACGGCAAAACGGTACACCGCAACGAATTTGGTATCGATGGAGGCACATTCTGGTCGCCGCAAGGCAACTTCCTGGCATTTTACCGTATGGACGAAACCATGGTGACTGAATACCCCCTTGTAAATATCGACGAACGGGTTGCTAAAGTGGAATACATCCGCTACCCAATGGCTGGCATGGCAAGTCATCAGGTCACAGTCGGGGTTTTTGACCCTGTAAAGAACAAAACGGTCTTCCTAAAAACCGGCGAACCCGCCGAGCAATACCTCACTAATATTACCTGGAGCCCGGACGAAAAATATATTTTCATCGCTGTTCTCAACCGCGACCAGGATCATATGTGGCTGAACAAGTACGATGCCTCCACCGGTGATTTCGTGAAAACGCTTTTTGAAGAAACCAACAAGGAATATGTTGAACCCCTTAACGGTTTATATTTCCTGAAAACCAACCCCTCGCAATTCATCTGGCAAAGCCGGCGGGACGGGTATAACCACCTTTATTTATACGACACCGAAGGCAAGTTGATCAAACAAGTGACCCATGGAGTATGGGAAGTAACCTCTTACCAGGGTTTTGATTCTAAAGAGGCCAGGATTTTTTACACCTCAACCCAGGAAAGCCCGCTGGAACGCCAACTTTATTCCGTCGACCTTAAAACCGGCAATACCACGAAATACAACTCAGGCAAAGGTACGCATACTACTTTTGTGTCCCCCGATGGACATTATATACTCGATCATTTAAGCAGCATGGTTGTAGGTTCAAGAAATTCACTCCTTAACGAGAAAGGTGAAACTATATGCGTTATCTCCGAAGACCTGAATCCTTTAAAAGATTACAAACTCGGCGAAACCACCCTTGTAACACTTAAGGCTGATGACGGGAACGACCTGTACGGCAGGTTGATGCTTCCCCGTGGGTTTGATCCGGCAAAAAAATATCCGGTGCTTGTATATGTGTATGGAGGACCTCATTCGCAACTGGTAACCGATACCTGGCTGGGTGGTGCCAACCTGTATTTTAATTACCTGGCCACCAGAGGATACATTGTCTGGACACTCGACAACCGCGGAACTTCAAACCGGGGAACGGCTTTTGAGCATATCATCCACCGGCATCTTGGAGACATAGAAAGCAAGGACCAGATGGTCGGCGTCAACTACCTGAAATCTTTGCCTTTTGTGGATTCAAGCCGCATGGGCATTGACGGATGGAGCTACGGCGGCTTTATGACATTGACACTCAAAATGCGCAACCCTGGTGTTTTCAAGGTAGCCACCTGCGGAGGCCCGGTTGTTGACTGGAAATACTATGAGGTGATGTATGGCGAACGCTATATGGATACTCCGGAGCAGAATCCTGAGGGCTATAAGAAGGCATGCCTGTTGAATTACGTGGACCAGCTTGATGGCAAAGTGCTTGTAATTCAAGGTGCCCAGGATAACACGGTTGTTTGGCAGAACAGCCTGCAGTTCATACAGACCTGCATCAGGAAAGGCAAACAGGTAGATTATTTTGTGTATCCCCAGCACGAACATAATGTAAGCGGGACCGACCGGCTGCATCTTTACAGCAAACTGGCTGAATATTACGATCAGAATTTATAATTATTTTCTGATCTAAAAAGGCCTGATAATTTTAATTATCAGGCCTTTATGTTTATAAGGGTTTCGCTGATCCACTTTGGAAATAAAATTTATATCCTATGTCGCAGCATATTTAGAAAAAACTACTTTTGCCATCGATATGAAATTCAGTACTAATCGATACTTTATTCTTTAAATCCATGAAAAAACTGTTTACTCTCATTAGCCTTGTTGTTATTTCTGCTACAATCTTAATTACAGCTTGTTCCAAAGAGAGCGATCCTGTCCCTCCAACCATTAGCTTCAGGCAGGCTACCGGCTACATATCAGCAAATACTTCAGCTAAGTTTGGCGATACGCTTACAATGGGAATCATCCTAAAATCGAATGGAACCGACAAACTGGCTAAGTTCCAGATCCTGGTTAACGGCCAGTCGGTACTCGATTCAACGATAAGTACCCTTGACTATACATTCGACTTTTATGCCATTAAAAGCGTCCTTGATAAGGAAGTCTGGAAATTTGTCACTACGGATATTGCAGGCAATTCCAAGGCAGATTCATTGATTATAACGGGAAATTTCGGTGAGATTTTGACTTATAATTCTATCACATTTGGTGCCCAGAACAACACAACTGAGAAAAGCTTCCTCTCCTTCAGCAACGGAACTTCGACGCCATATTTCCAGGCCGATGCGTTTGCTCACCAGCCCGATATCGATATGTTCTGTTTCTATGAAAATACGGCTTCGCATGTTAATATGACGACCTTGGCAGCACCGGGCTCAAATATTACGGGAATCTTCACGGGTTCGACGGCACCTGATTTCTACACAACCAAAAACATCACCTTCTTCGTTAAGACCACCCTGACGGTTGCACAGTTCGACGCCGTTCAGAATGATGCGGTATTGCTTGCTTCGTATGACCCGAATAATCAATTTAAAAAAGCCAAAGTTCTTACGGTTGGCGATGTTTACGCCTTTAAACTCCAATCAGGGAAATTTGGCCTGTATAAAGTAACCGCTGTTGACGGAACCGACGCGGGGACCCTGCAGATTGCAGTTAAGATTCAGAAATAAAGATGGTTAGTTCAATCATGTTTGTTTGCCGAAAACCATTCAGCTTGTTAAAAGCTGTTTGGTTTTTTATTCTGCCAGTCCTGGTATCGGTTTCTCTTTTTTCGTCCTGCGCTAAAGAGGAAACTATCAAACAGGCTTCCCTTATTCTTAAAACCGGTGTTGCTTATACAGCGGACGGGGCGAGTATCCCTGTGGGTGGCAGCATCAGGATTGGTGTAATGGCTTCGGGTGCAGGTGTTCCGCTTACCTATATCCGCATCGACAGGATAACTGGCAACGACACACTCACCCAGCTCGATCGTGGAATATTTGTTGGGAACGAAGGCCTGGATGCAGATTATACCTTTTCGAAAGACACTTCGGCCGTTGAATTATGGCATATACTGGTAATGAATGCCGACCGCGATACTGCCGTAAGAACCATCACTATCTATAAAGGATCAGGAACGGCCTACAGCCCAATAAATTACTTCAGCAATCTGAAACTTGGTTTCCAGAACAACAATACTTCCGGGCATTTCCTGGATGTGAATAACGGTTTTATTTTCGATGAAACAAGTGTTGCAGGGCACGAAAGCGAAATTGACCTTTTGGTTTATTATTATGTCACTTCCGGGCTCCCCTCCCCTACCTTTATTTGCCCCGGATATGTATCGGTGGTTGGGTATTATCCTCTCATTGGAGGCTGGCCGGTGAAGAATAATATTTTGTATGATTATTATTCGAGTGACAACAACCTTATTACTACAGGTGAATTTGATGCTGCTCAGAATGACAGCCTCCTGGTGACTGCTTATAAACCGGATAAGGTTAGCGGGAACTGTAAATACGGTTACACAGGCAAAGTCATCCCTTTCAAAACCCAGGAAGGCAAATACGGGCTGATTAAGGTGATTCACGCCGATGAAATAAACGACGGAACCATGGAAATTGCGATCAAAATTCAGAAGTAATCATATGCACTGAAAGCCACAAAAAACCAGGCAACAGGCTATGATACCCAGTTAAAAATCAGACATATGCAGCATAATAAGGGAGTTCAAAGCAGTATATTTTCCGGCCGGTCTTCGACAAATCTGTTGTTTCCTGTAATAGTCATCTTTTTTCTTATTCAATCTTTTCAACTTAGCGGGCAATCGTGTTTAAGCGGGAAGATTTTAAATGCTGCTAACGGGAAACCGGTTTACGATGCAACTATCCTGGTATCCTCTTCGCTTAACACTTCCAATCATGACGGCAGTTTTCGTCTCTGCAACCTGGCTTCCGATTCAGCCCTGATCACTGTCAGCTATGTGGGTTTTGAGACATTTCATTATAAGACCCTGCTAAAACCGGGTGAAAATAGCCTGGCTGCCTTTTCCATTTTCCCTGCATCCATTCCTATGGATGAAATAGTCATAACGGCCACACGTACTGATAACCGCATCCTGAATGCCCCGGTACGAGTGAATCTTATTTCGCCTAAAATGCTGAACAGCATGCCTATGCAGAATATTGACGAAGCGCTTAAATATGCCCCGGGTATCAACTACAGCAGGCCCTTCGGTATTTTCAGCACCAAAGGAATTGTAACCATGCGTGGCATGAGCGGAAAGGAACAGGGCCGGGTACTGGTGCTGATGGATGGAATCCCGATCAATAAATCGGATGGAGGTACAGTCGACTGGAATATGATTGATATGAACTCCGTCGATAAGATAGAAATTACAAAGGGTGCCGGCTCCGCGGTGTATGGGGGCAATGCCATGGGCGGGATTATCAATATTATAACGAAAGTCCCTGAGAGTAAATCCTTTCTGAATGCATCCCTCGAGTACGGGACATTTAACACCCTGGGTGGACGGGTAAATACCGGCGGGAAAATAAAGGTTAAAAAGGCATCGGACTCCTGGTACTGGATGGCCAACCTTTCGGCTAAACAAAGTGATGGTTATATCACCCAATCAGAATCTGATAGAAATGCTAATCCTTTCATTATTAAGTCCAACATGAAGGAAGCCGGACTGAATTTCAAAACCGGTTATTCAATAGGCGGGAAGCACACCATAGAAGCAAGCGTGAATTATTACAACGACAGGCGTGGAACGGGTGAAAAAGAATTCCAGCCCGAAGGCAACACCACCGATCATGATTCGTACGGCATCATTCTTAACTACCGCGGAACACTCAAAAAGTTCAGGCTGAATACATCCCTTTACAGGCTTACCGAAAAATACAAAAAGGTGAATGAATACATGAAGGATGACTACACCTGGTATAATGTACTGTCGACCCGCACCGATTACGGCTTATTCTCATCACTGAGCACTGCTGTTGGCGATCACCAGGTACTTACCGGCGGCTTCGATTTTAAGAACGGTAGTGTGGATGCATACGATAAATATTACACATCTACTGACATTGTCTACAACCAGGGTAAAATGAGCACCTATGCCCTGTTTGCGCAGGATGAGATTAAATTGCTACAGGATAAGGTCAGGCTCATAGCCGGGCTAAGGTTCGATATGGCTTCCTTCTATGATGGATCGTTCCGGATCGAAAATCCTACTATGGAAACGGAGTTTATGATGGGTTACCAGGTGCCCGATATGCCGGTACAGAACTGGAATGCTGTAAGTCCGCGTGTTTCAGCTCAGTATAAATGGAACGAAACCAGCCGGGTATATGTAATGTACTCACGCGGACTCAGGCCCTCGGTGCTGGATGACCTGTGCCGCTCAGGCAGGATTAAAGGCGGGTTCAAGATTGCGAACCCGGCCATCAAACCTGAGTACCTCAGCAATTACGAAACAGGAATCGATCTGAAACCAACTGAAAAATCGACTTTTACAACTTCAGTTTACTACTCCCGCGGAAAAGATTTTCAATACTACGTAAGCAATGGTCAGACCATTGATATGGGTTTCGGCGACAGGCCCATCTTCGTAAGGGCCAACATCAGCGACGTGGAAATCTATGGCCTGGAAGCCGAAGTCAAATATGATATATTATCCTCACTGAGCATTTTTGCCAATTATGCGTATACGCATTCTTTAATCCTGGCTTATCATAAGATTTCAGGCAACGATACTATAAACCTGGCCGGAAGGTTTTTCACCGATATTCCCGCACATATTTTTACAGCCGGAGCCAACTGGATCAACCGTATTGTAAATACCAGTTTGCTTGTTCATTACACGGGCTGCATGTTTATTAACGACCAGAATGTGTGGGATGAAATCCTGCTTTCCGACAAGTACCCGGCCTATACAACCCTGGACCTGAAGTTATGGAAAACCATCAAAAAGCGGTATAAAGTTTCCCTGAACATACAAAACCTGCTGGATGCAAAGTATTATGACAGCAAGTATGCAGTTTGCCCGGGCAGGTTTATTACTGCCGAAGTGGGTGTTAATCTCTAAGTTTGCCTAATTGATGGCATATAGTGCGCGAACTGACACTTTCAAAACCGAAAGCAATAATTTAATTCTATCCCTGATGAAAAAATTGATTCCTGCCCTGATCGCAATCTTCCTGCTTTCTATTCCTGCTATAAAAGCCCAGACCAACGATTTTTATGATGATGCAGAAACTATCAAGCTAAAGATGCCGGTGATAGAAATCCTGGGCGAAATTTCCAATCCCGGATCTGCTGATCTCGAATCATTGCCTCTCCGGTCAGTGATAGTAAAAGAAACTCTCTTACAGGATGGCAAGGACAAGTTTGTAGGCGCCTATCGCTACGATGGATACTCGCTCTACGATATTTTGAACAAGGCAGTACTGAAGAAGAAAAACGAAGCAGACTTCCCTCCTATTATCGATTTATATGTCGAAATTGAAAACAATGAGGGTGAAAAAGTCATTTTTAGTTGGGGGGAGATTTATTACCCCGTACACCGGCATGAAATCCTGGTAGCCTCCCAGGTTGCACGTATCGTTCCTTCCAAAACAAAAGACCTATGGCCGCTTCCGACCGATTGCAGGCTGGTAGTAGCTTCCGACCTGCTTACACACAGGAATATCAGCAATCCGACCAGGATCACTGTTAAATCTTACTCCGGCAAATACCTGATCAACAAGGGTATGAACCCGATGAACAGCGGCAGTTTCCTGGTTTCAAACGGAATAAATATTTTAGATTCCATCAGTGAATTGCCAGCAGAATTTGAGAAACTCACCTACCCGGCAGTATTTTACGGCAGGGGGCGCGGAATTCACGGCACCACTCCATTCAAGGGGATTTTACTGAAAGACTTGCTTTCAAAATACGTGAAGGTGGATGAAAAAAGCCTGAAAACCGGTTTGTTTATTATTGCAGGCAAGGATGGTTATCATGCCGCCTTCAGTTTCAGCGAAGTCATGAACCGTAACGACCAGGACGAATTCCTGGTTGTACCGTTCAAAAAAGGGGCTGACGGGGGTGATTTCCAGGTTTTTCCTGCCGCAGACTTTTTCTCCGACAGGGCTATAAAATCGGTAGAATCGATAATGTTTGTGAATTAGATGCCCCGAAATAAAATTCCGGCGGCTCATCTGTTTTCTGAAATTACCTGGCGAGTATTTGTATCAATCCATGCATTTAGCTGCTATTGAATCATTTAATTTGGGTTTAAGAGTACCTAACGAAACGATCGCCAGTGATCCTGCAGAAAAAACTGTGAATTACAGGTTGTATTACCGGTAACATTTATCACTTTCCTTTCCCGGAAGACGGTTCAATATGAATACATTTGCATAACGGCAACATCAAAACCAGCCATAGATGAATACTATTTCCCCCTTACGGCTTATCTTTTTGACTCTATTAGTGGTCACTTCTTTTACTATAAAAGCACAGAAACAAGGAACCGGTATTTCCGGAGATCTTATCATCTTCCATGCAGGCAGCCTGTCGGTTCCTTTTAAAGATATTATCACCGAGTTTACAAAGGTCTATCCAAATGTGAAGCTATTACCCGAGTCAGCAGGATCTGTTGCCTCGGCACGAAAAATCACCGACCTGGACAGGCCATGCGACATCATGGCCTCGGCTGATTATTCGGTTATCGACAAAATGCTGATTCCTAAGTATGCCGACTGGAATATCAAATTTGCCTCCAACGAAATGGCTATTGTTTATACCGACAAAAGCCGGTATTCAGATAAAATCAGTTCAGCCAATTGGTACGAAACCCTTATGAAACCCGACGTCACATTCGGAAGGGCCGACCCAAACAGCGATCCCTGCGGATACAGGACTGTACTTGCCCTGCAACTGGCGGAGAAGTACTATAAAAAGCCTGGTTTGTCTAAAAATATGCTGGGGAAAAACCAGGAATATATGCGTCCTAAGGAAGTCGATATGGTTGCACTCCTCGAATCAGGAAGTATTGATTATATTTTCATTTACCGATCCATTGCCATACAGCATAAGTTAAAGTATGTCATACTCCCCGACCAGGTCAACCTGAAAAACCCTTCCATGGCAAGCCTGTATGCGACTGCAAAAGTCGAAATTAACGGGAGTAAACCAGGTGAAAAACAGCTTATGGTTGGAGAGCCTATGATTTATGGAGTGACTATTTTGCGCGATGCCCCCAACCGGGCCGCTGCGGAAGCTTTCGTCGCTTTTATGCTTGCCAAAAACAAGGGCATGAAAATAATGGAGAAAGACGGGCAGCCTTCGGTTATTCCCATGCCGGTTCAGAATTATGATAAACTACCTGCGATTTTGAAACCCTTTGCAACTAAAAAGTAGACTTTTCACAAACCAATCATTCACGAATAGCGACCATGAACAGGTATTCCTCCTTCCAGCTGGTGTTTATGTTCCTGGGTGCCCTGCTCCTGCTTTTTATAATGGCACCGCTGCTGGGCATGTTCCTGGCGACACCTGCGGGTGACCTGTTAGATACCTGGCGTGAATCAGAAGTACGCGAAAGCATCTGGCTTACACTCTGGGTTTCAATGGTGGCAACCATCTTGTTTGCTTTCGCCGCTATACCTTTTTCCTATCTTATGGCAAGGCGTAATTTTGTTTTGAAAAGGCTGGTCACAGGTATCATTGACCTGCCGGTTGTGATTCCGCATTCAGCTGCGGGTATTGCTATACTGGGATTTGTTTCGCGCAACTCTGTACTAGGCAAAATAGGGTCAAGTGTGGGGCTCGACTTTGTTGGCCACCCGGCTGGTATTGCAATAGCTATGGCTTTTGTGAGCATTCCATACCTGGTAAATTCGGCCCGCGACGGGTTCCTGGCCGTTCCCCTTCGCCTCGAAAAGGCGGCTCTCACCTTAGGGGCTTCGCCGGCCAGGGTATTCTTTACTCTTTCACTGCCATTGGCCTGGAGGAATATTGTTTCTGGTCTTATCCTTATGTTTGCCAGGGGAATGAGTGAATTTGGTGCGGTAATTGTCGTGGCGTATTATCCCATGGTAACCCCCGTGCTGATCTACGAACGATTCGGTGCCTTCGGCCTGAAATATGCACGCCCGGTTTCGGTGCTTTTTATCCTTATCTCGCTAACATTGTTCATCTTGCTTCGCAGCCTTTCGCGCGTAAAAACAAACCCGGGCCCAAATGCTTGAACTTCAAAATATTTGCCTTAGCTACCCTGGCTTTAGCCTGAATGATATCAGTTTCAAGGTGAGTATGGGAGAATATTTTATTCTCCTGGGCCCGTCTGGCTCAGGCAAGTCGATGCTGCTCGAAATGATTGCCGGGCTTTCTGCCCCTAAAAGCGGTAAAATCTTCCTGGATGGGATATCCGTCGAAAACGGGAAACCCCAGGATCGTGAGGCCGGCCTGGTGTTCCAGGATCATGCCATTTTTCCCCATCTGACAGTAAGAGGCAATATTGGTTATGCCTTAAAGGGGCAGACGTACCATCCCCTGCAGAAGCAGCAACTCATTAAATCCATAGCTGAACGGATGCAGATAGAGCAACTCCTTGACCGTCTGCCATCAACCCTGTCAGGGGGAGAACTCCAGCGAGTGGCTTTGGCAAGAACCCTGGTGCAAAAGCCAAAAGTCCTTTTACTTGATGAACCCCTTGCCTCCATCGATACCAAACTGAAAACCGATATACGATCCCTGCTCCGTCAGCTCAACCGCGAAGGACAGACCATTATACATGTAACACATGATTTTGACGAAGCTATTTCATTAGCTCACAGTATAGCTATCATCCATGAAGGCAAGATAGTACAGGTAGGCTCGCCGGCAGAAGTTTTTAACTCTCCCCGTTCGGAGTTTGTTGCTCATTTTGTTGGAATCCGGAATTTTTTTAAAGTGAAAATCAAGGAAACACTAACAGGCTGCGTAGCACAACTAACTGAAAACATTGAAGTTGCTTCGTCCCAAAAATTACATTCCGGGCAAGGACACCTGATGATACGAGGAGAACATCTGACTTTAACATCAGAAAATACTCCTGCAAGTCAACCAAATACTTTTACAGGGAGGATCATTGAAGTATCGGCATCGAGAACCGGGTTTGATGTACTTATAGACCTGGGGTTCCAGCTTCATGCCAGCGTTGGCATTGAGTTGCAGCGAAGTCTGAACCTGGTTGAAGGCAAGGTAATTTGGGTTCATTTTACTGAAACTTCCACTCAAATTATAACAGCCTGATAAAAATTTACTATAGGTGAGTTCTGGCTATAATCAGATAATTGCTATGGTTTTCGTTTATCAACCCTGCTATGGCCGGTTAGTCTATTATTTAATACAAATCAAATCAGCATTTTAACAGGTGGACCTGGAAAATTTTCAATTTCCAAGTATCGGAACAGCCATAAAGAAATTCAATACGCCGTTATTAGCATCGGGGAAAGTATATTGTGATCCTGCAAAGGTTCGTTCTTTCCCAACGGTAGTTAATCCATAGGTATACCTGGACCCTATACTTACTGTCCCAAAATCCATGGAGATGCCTGCCACTATTCCAAAATCAAACCGGTTGTAGTCGTTTACACTGATATTGTCTTCAAAATTAAACAGCTGGACATTGGATGAATTTTTCACTTTACCACCGACAAGGTAAGAAGCATAGGGACCCAGCATGATTTGTACTTTGTCACCAATATCGGCAACAAGCAGAAGCGGCATTTCAATGTAATTAAGCCTGAAACGGGCCGTACCATCAACAAAACTGTTGTTGTACGTTACTTCGGCTCCCTTGGTGGTATAATATATTTCAGGTTGGATGGCCCATTTTGATGCGACAGCCACCTTTGCGAATAAACCGGCATTGAAACCGGCTATCGTATTAGACCTGTCGGCACCTTCGGTAAAGAGATCAGAAAAATTCACTCCTCCCTTGAGACCAAATTGCGTTTCATTTGCCGTTTGTTGTTCCTGGGCCATAACAGCCTGGCTTCCGAGCAATATGCATATTGCCAACAGGTAATATGTTTGTGCAAATACTGAATTTTTCATTTTATATTCCATTTAAATCTTTCGTTTTTATAAACTAGTCCAAAGTCGCATGAAATCCCGCACATAACGTTTGAATTATTTTTAATAGTATTTCCTGCCGGGATACCTGCAGATTTGAGCCTGTCATCAAAATAATATTATTCTTTTGAACTCCTAATGCCCTGAATAACCCTTAATAACATTGCTATGACAGCAATAACAAGGAGGCTATGGATAAATGGACCGGCACCGTATGCATAGTATCCTACAGCCCATAAGATGATCATAATTACAGCTATTACATTGAGAAGAGTGCCCATTTTACCTGTTAAGTTTAATGTTATTGAGTTGAATTTATGCATGGAAATTAGAATTCACTCCAGCTTACTTGTTTTTGATGAGCTAAAACCTGTTAGTTGAAAGCACAACCTGCACGCCAGGGTACTTAATGGATGCGTCATTTTCTGCCGTAATAAATATCTTGGCTGGCTTGAAAGGAGATACTGCTACAAACGTTGACTTCAGTTTATACGGGAAATCACTGGCCGAACTAAACACCTGTCCGATATTTTTCGTGGTATACTGGTCAGTTACCATCCAAACCACGTAGGTCCGTTTTGATGGACGTAACCTTGAGGATTCTACCAGGTCAGAGAGATGGATTCTGATCACGTAGTCTTTATTGTCATCAACTTCAACCTTTACGTACCCACGTGCTTCAGGGACAACTTTTGAGGTTGAGAAACCCGCCTTTGTTGCGCAGGAATTCAACGTAAGTATCAGTATTGAGGTAAAAACAATGAAACTGATCTTTTTCATCAGGATAGTCTTTTTATTTGTTTTCATAGCGTTATTATCAGGACAATTGGAACAAATCTCCGGGTTTTACGGAAAATGATGTGAATTATAAGGCAGCTATTATCCTGCGCAGTTCATCCTTTGATTTACCTAGTTTGAGCTGTAGTTTTCCCAGCAGTTCGTCAGTTTTGCCTTCTTCGACCAGCAGATCATTATCCGTTAAAAAACTAAATTTTTGTTTTAGTTTCCCTTTTCTCTCATTCCAGCTTCCTTTTACGTCAATGGTATTCATATCTTGTTTTTATATTCCTGAATTTCAGGGGTGAATGTGAAATAATTTTCACACTGCAAAGGTGAGTCTCTTATCACCCGGGAGCATTACACAATTCATTCGAAGAGTTACATCATTCACACTTCCCGGTGATTAAGTCAATACACCATCTATTTCCGGGTTACCCGTCCTTAGAATAGAATGAAAATACAGGTAGCAGAAAAAGAGGCGGGAAATTGCTTTCCCGCCTCTTACAATCTGCTTTTCAGACTATTTTGTATTATTGACCGTAAGGTCTTTCATGGCTTTTCCAAGTTCATCCATATCATGGTTAAATTCAAGCTTAAAGGATTCCCAGTTGCTATGGGCACTGGTTTCATACGTATCAATCCTGGCTTTCAATTCTATGTTTTTCTGCTCCAGTTCATCGATCTTTTTTTCGTAGAGTGCATCCAGTTTATTGCCCGACCTTTTCATTTTTGCTTTTAACTCAGCGATACGGGTTTCGTTGTCCTTGATTTTCACATTCGATTCATCTTTAAATGCCTTCCATTCTTCAGCGGTAGCGTCTTTCTGAGCATCCTTCAGTTCCTGTTTTGCATCCTGTACATTTTCCTGTGCTGCTTCCACTTTTGCTGTCGAAGGTTTGCAGCCGGATAATATGGTACCCGCAATAAGCGTTGATACCATAGCGAGAGTAATCATTGTCCTTTTCATCTGGTGGTTTGTTAATTGTTTTAGATTTGGTTATGCTGATTTTCAAAAGACCCGTTTAGCGATATATCCCGCTAAACGGAATCTTTCTCAAAATGCCCGTAGTTAAAGCGATGCAATAACTTTGAGCAATTCCTCTTTCGTTTTACCGAGTTTGATTTGAAGTCTTCCGAGCATCTCATCTTTCTTGCCTTCTTCAAACATCAGGTCATTGTCGGTTAAATATCCAAACTTCATTTTGAGCTTGCCTTTTTGCTCATTCCAGTTTCCTTTTGCTTCAACAGTATTCATTTTTCAAGGTTTTATTCCCGCAACTGGCGGAACATTGTGAAATAATTTCCACATGGCAAAGGTGCGTTTATCCCTTCCTAAAAGTGTTACATTATTCCTGAAAAGAGTTACATAATTCACACTGATATTGCCTGCGTGCATCCTGATTATTAAGCTTAATATCTAAATCAGTCGTTATTCCCATAACAGAAAAACATAGTCTAACTCTTCAGAAGAGTTTAGTTCTGTCATCTACTCATTCAGTTCAAAAAGGCGGAGGCGGTTGCGCAGCTGAATTATTTCGTCCTGCATGCTACGGATACGGTCGAGCATATACGAAGTGGTTTCTATGCCTTCGATGTTAATATCCAGTTCATAATAAAAACGGATAAATTTCTCCACTTGCGGAAGCTGTTCGGCGTCGATAAACCCGGTTTGCTCTAAAGTGATTATTTCTACCAACCCGTTTTGCTGTAACGAACTGATAAATGAAATTTCAATGTTGTGACTGGCACAGAACTCATCAACAGCAACTAAAAATTCGGTTTGCATGGCTAATGTTTTAAGATTTTGACAATTCAGTAAATAACTCCTTTTGCCTGTCAGTTAGATGGGTTGGCATTTTGATGTTCCAGGTCACAATAAAGTCACCAAAAAGGCCTTCATTTTTGTACACAGGGAATCCTTTGCCTTTTAGTTTTACTTTACTGCCATTCTGTGTTTCGGGCGCTACCTTTAGTTTTACCTGGCCATCCAACGTGTCAATTGTTATTTCGCCCCCAAGCATCGCAGTGTATAGATCGAGGTCAACAGTTGAGTATAAATTATCGCCCAATCTTTTAATACTGACGTGGTTGGCTATTGAAAATGTAATATACAGGTCGCCATTTGGCCCTCCGTTTTTACCCGGACCACCATGACCCGGAATTTTTATGGTTTGCCCGTTCTCGATACCTGCAGGAATGGTAATCCGTATTTTCTTGCCGTTTATGGTTAAAGTTTGTTTCTCAGTCTTATAGGCATAGATAAGCTCGAGTTTTAATTCGGCATTAAAATCCTCACCGCGGTATTTGGGTTGCCTGCCCCGGCCAGCACCTGCAGAACCGCCAAACAGGTTTTCAAAAAAGTCGGAAAAATCGCCTTCAGATTGCCCGCCTGGAAACCTTTGTCCACCTTGGTTTGAAGATTGTTCCCGGTACTGATTCTGCTTTTCAAACTCGTCAGCATGATGCCAATCCTTACCATATTGGTCGAATTTCTTCCGTTTCTCAGGATCGCTCAGCACTTCGTTGGCTTCATTGATCTGCTGAAAATTCCTTTTCGCATCCTTATCGTTTGGATTTAGATCAGGATGAAATTTTCGCGCTAGTTTCCGATAGGCACTTTTGATGTCCTTCGGACTCGCTGTTTTGTCTACACCCAGAATTTTATAATAATCGACGAAATCCATAGTTTTGGGGAGAGAGTTAATGGTTATTTGGAAATGGTTTAAGAGTTCAGGGGTTCAAAGAGTTCGAAGAGTTCAAGGGTTTGAAAGGTTCAAGGGTTAGAAGAGTTCAGGGGTTCAAAGAGTTCGAAGAGTTCAAGGGTTTGAAAGGTTCAAGGGTTAGAGGAGTTCAGGGGTTCAAAGGTTCCGGGATTGAGGGTTCGGGGGTTAAAGCTCAAAAAGTTCAAACAGCTTAATACTATGAGAGCCCAATGATATCTTTAACAATGTTCAGCTTTTCAAGTTATAGGAGTCTGAGCGGTTCTTATCCGAGAAACTCTGTATAAAGGGCATTTTGATTTGTTTGCTCTGCTCCCGCTTAACTTTTTCCAAAACTAGTAACCACTTTTTAGTACCGGGTTTTCAGAATAACGTCTCCAAGTCCTGTCAATTCATTCAGATCGGTAAAAACCACACGACCTTTTTTCGTGATCACTTCCATGGCAATTTCACTGGTGATATCGTCAATGATTCCAGGTTGTGTAATATCATCAACCAATTCAAACGTATTATCACCTGTCATTTTCACTGCCTGGCCGGAGTCATTCTGAATGAGCAATAATTCACCCCTGCCTTCTTTCGCTGCTTTGTAAATTTCGGATAAACCTGTGATCGCTTTATTATAGCCGATAGCTTCTTTTATTTCATCAATAGCGGCTTTTTCGCGTCCTATCTGTTTTTCCTTTATAATTTTCCACGCTTGTTCAGCTACCTGATGCCCGGCCTGGTTATTATAATCGATATTTGCATGCCCGGCATAAATATCAGGTTTGTCGGCTACCTGTAAAAGGCGGCTATAATTACCGTCGGTGCAAATAACCACGCAATACAGGTTGGTTTGATAAAACATTTTTACAGCCGCTTTATCTATTTTGTTAAGGAACTCACGGACCATATTATCAGTTGATTTAGGATCGCTAAGTTTCTCGGGGTCGGTGTTGAAATGAGGATTTTCAGTAAACGGGAAATAGTCATTCTGAATTTCCGAAACGATGGCGTCGTTTGTTGCTTCAAACATTTTTGCCCCACTTTGCGAAACCACGAGAATTAAATAATCGACGCTTTTGTGCATTGATTTGATTACAGGACCGATGGCGAATGAATCAGATATAAATATCCTGTCGTCTTTGGTTGGCCAGGTTGATTTGAAAATTTCCCTTGTGGTATTTGAAAGGAAAATATGCAGGCTATCCAGGTTATAGTTTTCGTTAATTTCGAATGGAATCAGCTCTAATTTATCAAGCAACCGGGCAATCGGCCTTTTTCCGAATTCCCGGATCAGCCGTTCATTTGCCTCCTCACAAAGTTTTTTTAACGAAATGGCATCCTGGGCATTATCGGGATAGGTCCTATGTGTGTTGATTGATATTGTAAGACAAGGATTACTTTTATCTGCTGTGAGTTTTTCTAATTTATTTTTTTGCATTGTACTGGTATTTAGTATTATTTGGTTCTGTTTTAGAATATTGTTGATTGTATTAAATCTGGTGCATTGTGCTTAGTGCGTTGTGCTTAGTGCGTTGTGCTTAGTGCGTTGTGCATTGTGCGTTGTGCATTGTGCTTAGTGCTTAGTGCTTAGTGCATTGTGCTTAGTGCTTAGTGCATTGTGCATTGTGCTTAGTGTATTAATGTGTATTTTCCATAAAATATTATTTATAAGAATTTTACGCTCTAGCACTTTGCAGAAGTGATTTTTCATATTTTCCTTAAAAAGAACCTATTATTTAAACAGGTCAGTTGTAAATCAATAATTTACAAGTCAAACAACTAGCTGTTTATCCTGCTGCGCGACTAAATACTGAAATGTTTAGCGGTTGTGTATATCTACATCAACATGCTCATTGCGGGAATGACGATTGCCCAGGTGATGATGATATCCATTGTGATTTTCAATGCTAACACCTGGTTGGGGAGTACGAAGTTCGACCGCACAGGAGGGCAGGAAAGATAGAGATGATAGCATAAAGAGGAACAGCAAATATTTTAATCCTTTTCCTGCTACTACTTTTATATTAGTTTCTCTGCTGCTGCCATCATCAACCTTAAGCAAAATTTCTGTTGTTTTCATTGTATTGAATCTTAAGTAGTGAATTAATTATCACAATACAAAGGTGAGTTCAATACATGCAGAAAAGGTTACAAAATTTCAGGTAAGAGTTACATGATTCACACAAGAACAGGTAAATTTTCAGGGTTATGTTTAAAGATTCCCGTAAAGGCTCAGCATAAAGCACTAAATAAAAAGAGGTTCATTGTCCCGGCTGGCTTTATGAGGAATTTTTCTGATCGCTGAGCGAAATAGCCTTAAACATATTACCCCCTGTTCAGCCTTTGTCAAGGATTTTTTTCTTCTCCCGGTAATCATCGGTTGTAATTTCGCCTGCAGCAAAGCGTTTTTGTAAAATATGCAAAGCCGAATCAGGCCTTTTGCGTTGCCCGGGAATGGCAACAGGTATTGCAAAAATCCAAAAAAGCAGGATTATCCATACAATCCACCACACGAGGTTCATACCCCAATAATAATTTTCGTAAAACATGATTTCTGTTTTTAGTATAAATGACTATTAAATTTTTTTGTTTCCATGGGTCACATCCAGCCGGCATTACCTCATATTAGCAATTCCCGTTCATAAAATCGAATATCAGTGCATTTACTGACGATACAAGTAAAAGCCGGGAAGAACACCATCGTGTAATTACCTGCTTCCCGGTTATATATAGTCAAGAACCAACTCGTTATCAACTATCCATACACCAGGCGCATTCCAGGCAATCTTTTCAGCTTCGTCTTTCTGGTACCACGAATGAACGAACCCGGTAAGGGCAATGGTATGACCTTCGGCAGTAACTGTAATATCCTCGCCATTAGTAGCCGAATTACGATCAAGAGCGAGCACAATCGCACGTTTTTCGATATCTTCCTTAATCTCCGATCGGATGCTTATGTTGTTTGTAACACCTCTAACGCCTAAGAGATTGCTTGCCGTTTTTTTTGCTGCATCTTTCTGGTATTTCCAGAATATTTCTCCATCAAGAGTAACCCATCCGGCTTCCACTTTTACTTTTATTTTGCCGGCGGGAACTTCCCAATTCCATTTAAAGGCGTTCAATACTTCGGTGGCGATTTCGGTATCGGTAGTTTTGCCCTGGCTACCGAATTTAATTTTAATTTCTTCAACTACGGCTTTAACACCGTCGACTTTCCGGGCTGCATCTTCGGCTTCGTATTTCTTTGCTAAGCTGTCGACAACACCTGTTAAGGTGATGACACCATCTTTTGCGGTTACACCAATTTCGGCTGCGTTAAGCAGCGGTTCCCATTTAATCGCGTCCTGAACATCTTTCTGGAGTACTTCATTAGTTTTCATATTATCAATTTTAGGTAGTGAAACTCTTTCCACATGGGCACAAAGGTTGTTAAGCTGATACGGGAATGTGTTACATAATTGCAGTTAATAGTTACATTATTCACATGTTTAATCATACTTCAAAGTATTGGTTTTTTTATCAATGAATTAACAGGGTATATTAGCAATAAAACACCTTGAATCTTTACCTGTATGAGTGCAATGAGCCTTCAAAACAGTATACTTCCATTTGCATTTCTATTTTGAGATAAAAGCCTATTTTTACACCCGGAAGTTTTAACCATATATTGGTTCAGCAAACCGTAGTACCTGTGAAAAACTTACTTCAGCAGGAATATGGAGGAATTACGGATAAGTATATTCGAACTATAACTGGATAGGTATGGAAAATTATAAAAAAATATTTATAGCTCTTGCGCTGTTTGCCTATGCTTCGGTGCCTTTTGCCCAGACTTTTGGTATAAAAGCGGGCTTCAACTTATCGACCATGCTTTCGAAAGACAATGACCGGACGTATAGGGATATTTTTAAGCTAAATCCCGGTTTCCATGTCGGGGCAACAGCCGAAGTGACGCTTAATAAAACATTTTCGTTCGAACCAGCCTTGCTGCTTACCACCAAAGGATACCGGTACAACCAAAGATTAACGCTCGACGATGGTACAACGGTTGCCCAAAAGGATAATACCACACTTTACTATATTGATATCCCGCTAAATGTAAAGGCAACATTTAAGCTTGGCAACACAAAACCGTATATATTTTCAGGACCTTATCTCGGTTTTGGAATCGCGGGCAATTCGAAACAGGAAGCAACCTACCTGGGTCACACATATAAATCCAATACAAAAATCAATTGGGGATCGGGTGACAGTCCGAGCTACAAACGAATGGATTTTGGTTTGAATATAGGTGCCGGAGTAGCGATAAAAGCTTTAGCATTTGGAGTATCCTGTAGCATTGGGGCTGCAAATATTACGAACAATACTGACAAGGGGCATAAAACAAAAAACCGGGGTATAGGCATATCCATTGGTTACCGCCTACTGAAAAAACACTAAATTGCCATTCTAAACAGCATAGAATATTGTTGCTCAAAGGTTCACAAAGAAGGCAAAAGGTCGCAAAGCTTTTATAAATCCTAAGTGTTCCTTAGTGTGCTGAGTGCCTGAGTGGTTTTCGTTTTTAAATGAACAAACACAATAGTACATTTAGAATGTGTTAATGTGCTAATGCGATACTGGGACAACGGGATAATGGGCGGGTATGTGTGATCATTGAAACATTTGAAATCTCTATATGCATTTGCGTTGGCTGACAGTTGGGCAACATTTTATTCGCGCACTTGTCATAGCCATTATAGAAAGACTGAATTTTATACCCAAAAAAAACGGATGAGCAGAGCATTTTTAAAATTTTATTTTGATTCGACACGATATACTGTAGCATTTTCGCTATTGGTGTCTATGATAGTAAACCCATTAGCCGGGATAGCAGCATTACCAACCTATGGACTGGCAATCGGACTGCTTTGTTACAGGCAATTTCATGGGAATCAATACTACTTTTATTATAATCTTGGGATGTCAAAGCAAAAGCTGGTGCTCCAATCGATGATGATCAACCTGATTATTGCTTTTCTTTTGCTTATACTGGTTTATTAAATGAGTGAACTTATTGTAAACAAAATCGCGAAGAAATTCAATAAGCGAATAGTGCTGTCGGATATTTCGATCCGGGTAAAAACAGGTGAGATTTTAGGAATATTCGGACGTAACGGATGTGGGAAATCGACCTTGCTAAAAATACTATTTGGTGTTTTGCCTGCCGATGAGCATGAAATAGTATTGGATAATACTTGTTTTAATCCTGCAAGCAATATTAAACTGATGCATATTTCGTATTTGCCACAGGAAAGTTTTTTGCCTGATAACTTAGCAGTAAGGGATGTGATTCCCCTATATTACAGGGATGGAGATGCCCAGAACAAAATTTTTTATTCTCCGGGGATAGCTCAGATTGAGCGACAACGGATCGGAACCTTGTCGTTGGGAGAAAGAAGGTACCTTGAAATACTCCTGATTTCGGGTTTGCCGCATAAATTATTAATGCTTGACGAGCCCTTTTCTATGGTAGAGCCCATTTATCAGGATTCAATAAAGATACTATTACTTGGTTTGAAAAAGGAAAAGGGTATTATAATCACTGATCATTACTATCGGAATGTACTTGAGGTTGCCGATCGGAAAATGATTATAAAGGATGGCAGAGCGATTGAAATTGAGAATGAAATTGGCTTAATCGCGAATGGCTATTTACGGGAACCAGAAACAATAAGAATCCCTGCCTGATAAACAGGGGTTTTACCAGCTATGATGTGACATCTATAATACAAAATGCAGGGTATAAAGTTAGATACTGAACCATGGCCGACAATGTCGGATTTGCACTGCCGTATGTAGAATAGTGCAGGTTAATTTACTGCCGCATGGCAGGAATGCATTTGAACAAAAGAATACCATTTTCAATTTATAGTAATTGATTTTATAGCTAACCCGATTCAACAGAAGACGTTTCCCTGTGTTTTAACTTACTTCCGGGCAAATATTGAAGGGTTTAACTTAAATAGAGGGGACACTCCCCCAGCGGCATTAATTTACTGAATTTGTCGGTCGCTATCCCACGAATGTGGAATTTAGTACAACAAAGAACAACGATGCCTGATTTTAGAAGTGACCTGGAAATCAGTTTAACGGGTCTCCTATATAAATCTCTTTCGTTGTTCCTTGTTCTCTAATCGAAAAGCATGCTAACCTGATGAGGGTTTCTATTAAGCTTTAAAGACAGGATAATCAGTAAATCCTTTTTCGTCAGCCGAATAAAACAGATCCATTTTGAGATCCTGCGACAAGGGCTCGTCGTTCTTTAGCCTTTCGACCAGGTCAGGATTGTTGATAAACGGACGCCCGAATGCTACTAAATCGCCCAAACCGCTTTCCAGGTCGGATTCGGCTCTCGCTTTATCATAACCGCCCGAAAGGATGATCGTATTTTTGAATGTTTCGCGTATGAGTTTCTTAATTTCCAACGGCACCTCGGGAGCACCCATGGCTGAATGATCTACCACATGCATATAGGCGATGTCGAGTTTGTTCAATTCTTCGGCCAGGTATTTATAGGTAGCGTCAATTTCGGTATAAAGCGGCATATCACTGGCTACACCGTAAGGCGAAACCCGAATCCCTGTCTTTTCTTTTCCAATGGCCTCGGCAACGGCAGCTGCCACTTCGAGTACGAACCGGCAGCGGTTTTCGATGCTTCCCCCGTAATTATCTTTACGCATATTGCTTACAGGCGAAAGGAACTGCTCGAGCAGGTAGCCGTTGGCAGCATGCAATTCCACGCCGTCGAAACCTGCATCCATGGCATTCATTGCAGCATCTACAAATTCGGATTTGGTGTGCAGCAGGTCGTCTTCGGTCATTTCTTTAGGCAAAGGGAAATCCTGCATTTGTGCAGCATCGGTCCACATTTGCCCTGCAGCCTGAACCGCTGAAGGTGCCAGTACCTGTGATCCTTCCGGCATATTCAGCGGATGGCTGATCCTTCCGGAATGCATGAACTGTATAAATATTTTCCCTCCGGCATCGTGAACAGCCGAAGTGGTCTTTTCCCAGCCTGCTACCTGTGCATTGCTGAAGATTCCGGGTATACGTGCATATCCCAAGCCGTTAGGCGAAGGCGATACGCCCTCGGTGATGATTAAGCCGGCACCCGAACGTTGCTTATAGTATTCAGCTATAAGTTCATTAGGCACATTCCCTATTGCCCTGCACCGGGTCATAGGCGCCATTACAATACGATTGGCAAGCGTAATGTTTCCCACTTTCGCGGAAGCAAATAACATAAATTGTTTCATATAGATTATTGTTGATTGTTTATTATCCTTTACTTAAACAAAGGGAAAACTGAAAAGTTTTGCTTTGGTAAAAAAACCATATGCATTATGACATATAAGCACGGAGCCAATATTAAAGAACAATGGCTGTGTAATACGAAGCCATGAAGAGTCACTATGTTTTCCGTTTACCGGCAATAAATAAACTGCCATCCCTGGATTATATTTACATGTGGTTTCAACGCCTTTATTCCAGGTAATATATGGAATTTACCGATTATTTTCCCCTGGGCTTCGTCCATATACTTATACATATGTTTTTCACTATTTCTCTGCCTCCAGCCAGCTAAGTGCATCAGTGCATTCCCTGGCTTCTTTTTCATTACTGGAATTTGGCGGCACCCTCAAATAGAAGTCAAGAATATTTTTCCGGAGCTGCACATCCACTAATCCGGATGCCTGCAGCGGCAGTCTCATCAGAAGTTCCTTATAGGTTTCATCAACGAGCGCATATTCACAGGGCATAGTCTTTTTACCTGTATCAAAATTAATATTTTCAAGGGTTAACGGACCATTTGCGATTTTTGCAAGCATGAGAGCATATTCAAAAACGGTGCGGTCGAAACTTGTTATAAAAAGTGCTTCGGCCGATTGAGTGGGAGGTTTAAACTTAAGAATCCGTGCAAGGCCTATTTTGGGAAAAACCCTGATTACTAATGCTTCAGCATAGGCTCCAAAACCGGGTTCGTGGTACTTCTCACCCCATTCTTTAAGGTAGTTTGCTTTGCTGATGCCATAGCTGAAGTGCCTGCGTGTTATGCCGGGCTGTTCGCGTTTGATTTCCTTTTTCCCAGAAATCCATGCAGCATATGTAAGCTGCGGTATAAATGTATTTACAGACCACCTGAAAGTATTTATAGCGAGCGGGAGATCCGTACAAACCACTTTCAATTCAATGCCGTAAGTCATCAGGAATGCATGTTCCAGCAAAGGCTGTGCCAGTTCAAATCCGATGAAATCGTGATAGGATTTTGAAGCATACTCTCCCCTGGCCACCTGTAGGACATCGAAACTAAATTCCATCCGGCGGTGTGCTACAGGATCTTCAGCAAAAGAAACAGTATCGCCAAATTGCTTCTGCTCAGCAGGATATACCCTACTCACCGAAAGATTTACGGCGCCCGGATGCCCTACCTTGTCGGCATTATAATGCGCCAGGGCGCCAAGGGCAAAGGCAAATTCATCCAGGTCCCTGGCTTCGGATAAGAGGTTCATGACGAAATCGCCGCTCCTTACATAATGAACCAGTTGGGTGAAGAAAATATCACCGAAAGGGAAGTAACCCATATCGGGCAGTATTGCTCCACCGTATGCATAAGCATGTGCTTTGATGATTTCCTCAGGCGTGGAAGCGGGAAATTTTTTCTTTAACAGCGGCACAATAGCATTATCCCAGGAGGCATCAATAATAGCTTCGTGAGTTAGCACTCCATATGCTGAAGCCCTCGAAAAACAAAACAGGAGCATGAATGCAAATAAAAGGGACAGTCTATAGGGGAGTTCTATAATTTAATTCATTGTTAATCAGAATAATAACCTTATAT
>JBAXXB010000002.1:0-55087 GCA_037128115.1 Bacteroidota bacterium | reverse complement strand
TTGTATTCGGGTTTTGCAACCAACGGGGGACAGAATACTAATTTCTTCAGGTACAGCCGGCTGAATAACAACTGGGTGTCGCGGGCGCAACTGCCTGTTACGAATTTTAACGGCTGCATCACCACCTTTGTGAATTCGGGCAAAATATACGCCTTCCTGGGCGGGAGCAACAAAAAAGGAATTTACAACCCCTCTACAGATTCCTGGACCATGTCCGACTGCGTGGTTCCTTCTTTTTCGGCAACTACTTCGGTGTTCAATTACATGGGCGATTATTACTTTTACAAATCCGCTACGAACAGTATCCTCTATAAGTTCGACCTGCTTACCGAAACCTTTTCTGTAGTTGACATACCTGGTTTAAGTGATATGAGTGCCTGTTTCTTTATGCTGAATAACCGTTTTTACTGTACTAACGAGTGTAAGGTTTACGAGTTGGACATGCCGAATAAACAACTGATATACAGGCCGGAGTTTTCCAATTTCATGGGAACCTCGTACAACACTCAATTCTACCAGGATATTGCGTACCAGTTTGTGTTCAACAACAAGGCATACTTCCTGTTCGAGCCGCATAACCTCCTGACGTTTTCCACTGCAAATAAATAGATTTCACTTGAATTGCCCGTTGTCAGGTTCGGATTTTCAATTTTCATTAAAAAAAACCACCCTATCCTGGTAACAGGAAGGGTGGTAGAGCTGTTAAGTCAAAGAATTATTTTGTTTCCAGTACTCTAAAGCCCCAGGCTTCGAGGCTAACCGGCACACTGATTTTAGGGGTGCTGTCAGCTGTTCCGAAAACATCGGTGTAGCTGTCCTTAACAACGTCGCCTTTCAGTGAAAATGTAACCGGAGTATCTGAAAGGTTCAGCAATACAAGCACCTTTGTGCTGCCTTTGGCGCGAACGAAACTCAGTACTTTCTTAGGTTCGCTGTTATTTATTTTCTCAAATATGCCGCCAAAAGGAGGGCTCTGCAGGGCTTCGTTGCTGTGCCGTAACTTGTTCAGGGTCTGGTAGAAAGGAACCAGTTCCTTATTATCCCAGTTGATGGTGTCCTTGGTGAAGAATTTCAGGCGTTTGTTGAGCCCGGCTTCCTGCCCGCTGTAAATCAAAGGCATACCTGGCAGTGTGTAGGTTAGGATTGCGAATGCCTTGGCCCCGTCGCCGAACTTTTCGGTTACGGTTCCGTTCCATGAATTTTCGTCGTGGTTGGTGACAAAATTCATCTGCATGGTATTTTTAGGCATCAGGGAATCCACTTTCATGACCTGGCGGATTATCTGTGAAATGGAATCTTTACCCTTGGCAACATTCGCCAGGGTGCCATTGCACATATTCCATGCGTAGTTGGCGTCGAATGCTTTTTTGCAGAGTTCCGGCTTGTCCTCGTTCTCGGCCAGCATAAACATGGGTTTGGTCTTTTCGAGTTCCACGCGGGCCGTTTCCCAGAAATCAACAGGAACTTCACCGGCTACGTCACAGCGGAAACCGTCAATATCGCACTTTTCAACCCAATATTTCATGGCATCAATCATCGCAACGCGCAGATCCTTATTGGCATAGTCCAGTTTAGCCACGTCGGTCCAGTCGAAAGGCGCCAGGATTTTCCCGGTGCTGTCCTTCATATACCAGTCAGGATGCTCGGTTATCCAGGCATTGTCGCGCGAAGAGTGGTTGGCAACCCAGTCGATGATAACCTTAAACCCCATTTCGTGAGCCTTGGTAACCAGCTCTTTGAAATCGGCTTCCGTTCCGAATTCCGGGTTGATGGCCTTATAGTCTTTTACCGAATAGTAACTTCCAAGGCTTGTCGTAAATCCTTCAGGAACTTTACGGTCCTTAACGCCAATGGGATTGATAGGCATGATCCACAGAATATCGACACCCAGTTCTTTAAGTCGGGGCAGGCTGGCTTCAAAAGCCTTGAAAGTGCCTTCGGGAGTATACTGCCTGACATTTACCTCGTATATTACCGCGTTTTTGACCCAGTCGGGGTAATTGGCTTTAACATCTGATAAAGTAGTTTTGGTCTTGCAGCCGGCAAAAAGAAAGGATATGCAGCAAAGCATAAGGAAGGATTTGGTTAATGTTTTCATATATGTAATTGTTTGAAGGGTTTTAGGGGTTGGAAGGGTTCAAAGGGTTCGAAGGGTTAGAAGGGTTCGAAGAGTTCAAAGGTTCGAAGAGTTCAAAGGTTCAAAGGTTCAAAGAGTTCAAAGGTTCAAAGGTTCAAAGGGTTCAAAGAGTTCAAAGGTTCGAAGAGTTCAAAGGTTCAAAGGGTTCAAGGGTTCAAGGGTTCAAAGGTTCGAAGAGTTCAAAGGTTCGAAGAGTTCAAAGGTTCAAAGGGTTCAAAGAGTTCAAAGGTTCAAAGAGTTACAGTGTTACAGTGTTTCAAGGGTTTCAGTAAGTCTTGTTTGCCCGTCTGTTGTCTTAGTGTCTCTTGGTGTTCTTAGTGCCTTAGTGGTTTTAGTGTATAAAAGTTTAAAGGTTCGAAGAGTTCAAAAGTTAAAAGAGTTCAATGCTTCGCGTTCATGGGTTAAATGACATTCAGATATTACAACACACATTCTGACTCAAACATTACATCCTTTTGCTATCCACGATTTCAATATTCATTGGTTTTCCATCCCAGGTAAAACGGAGGCGGAGCCATTTGTCATCGAAAGTACAGGAAGTCTTAGTTACTGCCGGTTTCCCGTTTTCGAGGGTGACCTTCACGGCTTTTCCATTTACTGTTACAAGCGAAGGCTGCGTATTCATCCTGATTTCCAGCACCATGATACGGCTTGCCGGCATACCAGGCCAAGAGCCGGTTTTTGATATTGAAACCTTGGTCTTTAATGATTCTCTCGATCCTTTGTATGTGATCAGTTCATATTTGCCTCCAAGCAGGGATTTACTGTCGAGGCCGTTATCTTCATATTGTACAAATGTGGAGGGCTCTCCCGGGTAATATCGCACATTATATTCACCGGCTTTGTAATAATCGGTAGAAACTACAGGTTTTGCCATAGGAATAAAACTACCAGCTTTGGCAAAAACAGGAATATTTTCAATCGTCAGCGGCAATTCGAAACGCGTATTCCCGGCGTACTCAATGCCGGAATGAAATTCGTACCAGCGGCCTTCGGGAAGGTAAATGCTGCGGGATGTCTTTTCCTTTTGAAGTACAGGCGCAACAAGCAGGTTATCGCCCCAAAGGTATTCATCTTCAACCCGGCAAGCCGCCGTATCATTAGGATACCCGTAAAACAGCGGGCGCATCAGGGGCGATCCGGTTGTGGCATTTTCGTATGCCAGCGTATAATTATACGGCAGCATGGCATAACGCAGCTTCATATAGTTTCGGACAATATCCTGTGTTTTTTCGCTGAAGTAAACCGCTTCGCTCGGGATGCCGGAACCGTGAGGCCTGAGTATGGGTGTAAAAACTGCAAACTGCAGCCAGCGGGTATACAACTCATCATCGCGCACACCCATGGCAAAACCACCTGCATCGGAATGTATATATCCAAGTCCATTCATACCCATGGTCAGCAATAAAGGAAGCTGCGCCTGCAACCCGCCCCAGCTGCGCGAAACATCCCCGGTCCATGGATAGGCTGCATACCGTTGCGAACCTGCAAAACCTGAGCGCTGAAGGTGGAACAAACGGGTGCCAGGGTAGTTTTCGGCATATTTCTCAAATAACATCTTATCCCAGTAATGACCATAAATATTGTGTACCTGATCGGCTTTGCCGTTAACGTGGCGTATATCGGCGGGATGGCTTTCCGGCTCACCAAGGTCGCCCCACCAGGCAGCGATTCCCATGTCAATTTGTTTTTTGTACTTCAGCCAGAACCAATCGCGGGCTTCGGGTTTAAAAATATCGATCAGGCTGCCGAAGCCGAAATAAAACTGCTTGTCGACATAAGGCCGGCCCAGGCTATCGGTGACAAACACGCCTTTAGCGGCTGCATCTTTATAATTGGCAACGGTATCGATAACGTAGGGTTCTGTGATAAGGATGGTTTTAATGCCCTGATTCCTGAATTTCGCTATCATCCCTGCGGGATCGGGCCAGGCTTTTTTATACCAGTCGAGGTTGCCCAGGTGGCCCTGTATGCTGTCACCAAACCAGTAGAAATCGAGGATGATGGCATCAATAGGGAAGTCTTTTTTCTTCATTAGTGTCACTATGCTGTCGGTTTCCCGCTGGTTGCGGTAGGCCATGCGGCTCTGGAGGTTTCCCAATGCCCAGCGCGGAGGCAGGGGCTGCCGGCCCGTGAGTTGGGTATACGAACTCATGATTTCGGGATAAGAACTGCCTGCAATCAGGTAATAGCGTGCGGTGCCGCCTATAGAACCCCATTCGGTCACAGAGGCTTGCGTGCTGCCTATATCCACATATCCCTTCTGGGGGTTATCGAAAAGAATGGCATACTTACGCGACGAAATGGTCATGGGAACCGAGTAATTCAGGTTGGAAGCCCCGTATTCGTAACCGTAAGAAGGCCTGTTATACAATACAAGCTTTTTCCCGCGGCGATCCATAGGCAGTGCTCTTTCGCCGGCCCCGTAAACCCTTTCGCCTGGTTTTAATGCCAGGCGTACACCAGTGTTTCCCGGATTGCTGAAAAACCCGCATTCTTCGCTCAGCAAGGTATCTCCCTTATAAATATACGTGAGGTAAAAAGGATCGGCATTGACGGCAATGGTCATTTGCCCGTTGCGGAGTAAATACCCGGAAGGAAGCTGCTGCGAAGTGAGTGAAACCTTTCCTGGTAGCATGATCACCGAATGGGAAGGATCGGGCTGTGGGTTGCTTTCGGGGGAATACGTTACTTCGACCAGGCCCTCTGAATACGGCCGGACAGAGATAAGTCCTTTCTCGATATAAATATTCCAGCTTGAAACCGCCTGTTCCACCCGGACAAGATGGTGTATTTCTTTATTTCCTGAGTTGGGTTCTTCCACTTTAGGCTTATAGCCGTTAACCGGGACAAGTATATCTTCGTTTTTCCCGGTCTTGCCGACCAGGGTTCCATCGGCATTGCGGAAAACAAAAGCCAGCTGAAGGGCAATATCGTCGGAATGTAGTTTATAAAAGGAATTGATGACGAAACGAAACGAAAACAGGTTAGCCCCCTCACGCTTCATCAGCACTGCTTTGTCGGCTTTTCCCCAGTTACCTACTGCGTATTTCCAGTCGTGACTGTCAGTGCTGTGGTTGGTAATCATACCAGTGTGCAGGTATACTTCACCGGGAAGGTCTTTTAAAACTTTATTCCCTTCGGCCGCATTAAAATACAGGGTCACCGAATCACCGGGTAAAGGGTTTTCGGGTTTCAGCCATACCAACTGGGCAAAAGGAAGGTGATAAATGACAAGAAATAAGGCTGTAGCGAACAGGCGGAGGTGCTTTTTCATCTGCTTAATTCAATAATTTTAACTGTTTTCCCTGGAACTTCTATGTGACTCAGATTTGGTAACAGGCTTCCTGAAAGCACATCTTTGCCCTGTTTGAATTCCCTGGTATTTTCTTCAAATCTCTTGTTGTCAATGATTTTCGGATTTTTGCCATTGTTCATGATCACCATCACTGCATCATTTCCAAGGGTGCGGAAGTACACATAAATACCATCTTCAGGGATGTAATGCGTTAGTTTCCCTTCCTGCACCACCTTATTGCCTTTACGCCAGGTAAAAAGAGCGGAGGTATAGTCAAGCAGGTCTTTCTGATCGGCACTCAGGTTTTCGCGGGTAAACATATTACTTGCGTCACCCTGCCAGCCGCCGGGGAAGTCCTTGCGTTTGCCGGGATCGCCTTCCAGGGAACCCCGCTCACTGAGCGCCTCGGTGCCATAATAAAGCATGGGCAAGCCGCGTGTTGTAGCCAGGAAAGCCAGGGTCATCTTCACATTTTCGAGGCTTTTTTGTACCGCAAACAAACGTTCGGTATCGTGGTTATCAGCAAAAGTGATCAGCTTCGAAGGATCGCTGTACAGGAAATCCTGCGAAAGCAATTCATATAGGCGGGCCAGGCCGGTATCCCAACCTTCATTTTCACTGAATGCTTTCTGGATAGCACCCATCAAAGGGAAATCAAACACATTGGACAAATGGGAGCGAAACCCATCTTTATTACTCTTGTTATCAAGCCAATACGCAACCTGTGGGGGATAATTTATCCACACCTCTCCCACAGTATTGAGATTCGGATATTCGTTGCGGAGCGTCTTCATCCACTCAGCCATAAATTCTTTATCCGAATAGGGATAGGTATCCTGGCGGATGCCATCGAGACCGGCATATTCAACCCACCATATGCTATTCTGTATCAGGTAAGTAGCAACAAAAGGGTTTTTCTGGTTGAAATCAGCCATAGTCGTATCAAACCAGCCCGTCGACATTTTCTTTTCATCGAATTGCGAACGATAGGGATCGGAAAGTACACCTCCCCGGTAATTGGACCGCGTATAACTGGGCCATTGGTTTACCCAGTCCTTTTGAGGCAGGTCCTTCATCCAGTACGAATTGGTTCCGAAGTGATTAAAAACCATATCCATAACTACTTTTAAGCCTTTTTTATGGGCTGAATTCACCATTTCGCAATAGCTTTCGTTGGTGCCAAAACGCGGGTCAATTTTATATAAATCGGTGACGGCATACCCATGGTAGGAATATGCCTGCATATTGTTTTCGAGCAGTGGTGTGCACCAGATGGTTGTGACACCCAGTTTTTGAAGGTAATCGAGGTGGTCGCTTATGCCTTTGATATCGCCGCCGTGACGCCCGTTCGGGTTCGACCGGTCCGCTTTTTCGAGCATACCTGGCATATCGTCGTTATTGGGATCGCCATTGGCAAAACGATCGGGCATAATGAGGTACATCATATCCGAGGTATTGAACCCATTCCGGGAGGCGGAACCTTTAGCCCTGGCTTTCAGCTCATATTTGATGCTTATCGAAACGCTTTCCTTTTCCCTGAATGCAATATTCATGATCCCGGGCTTTGCAAGGTTAGAAACCGAAAGGTCGACAAACAGGTAATCGGAGCCTGCAGCGGTCGAAGATTTTATTTTCGCCCCGCTGTATTCGAGCGAAGCCCTGGTTTTACCAATATCTTTCCCGTGTATCATTAGCTGCAGGGAATTGCCTTTCATCCCGGCCCACCAGTTGGGAGGCTCCACGTGGTCGATCGTTACCTGGGGGAAGCCGGAAACGACAAGTAAAAGACATATAACTAAAAGCGAAATTCTCTTCATGGATTTTGTTATTAATCTCCGCAAAGATATAAGAAAAAAAAGCATATTAGTCATGCTTGTTTTACTGCAAACGTTTGCAGGATAGAAATTTATGCATTTCAGGGCATTTATGTTCCTGTTGGCTCAAATAAGTTGGATGCAGGATCTAAAAGATGTTTTATTTCAGGTGAAAAGACGGGACCGGGATTCACATCCAGGCTATTTTTCTTTTAATCCCACACGGCTTTGTTTTCTTTTTAAATTAGCTATCGAAATTCACCGGTATTAAACAGCTGTAGTTAAACAGGATTTTTTATTGCCTAAACCCTTATTGCCTGATGAGAACGCCATTTTTTGTTATACTCTGCCTCGCGTTAATAACACAGTTGTTTGCTCAGAACACAACACCTCTCGAGAAAGGCGATTACCTGAAAGTAACCTCATACAGCGAATTATCAGCATTCGTGAAACAACTGGACGAGTCTTCCGATGTGCTGAAAGTTGAAACTATAGGCCAGTCTGTGCAGGGGAGAAACCTATATGCCCTTAAATTTTCTTCTTCAGAATTCGGGAAAGATAAGTCCAAAATTAAAGTGCTGTTCCTGGCCCAGCAGCATGGCAATGAGCAGTCGGGCAAAGAAGGGGCGCTGCTTCTTGCCAGAACCTTATTAAAACCCGAAAACAGGTATTTGCTCGACAGGATTGATTTTGCCATCGTTCCGCAAATGAACCCCGATGGCTCGGAAGTTAACGAAAGGCGAAACGGGCACGACATGGACCTGAACCGCAACCACCTGATTCTTTCTGAGCCCGAGACAAAGGCCCTGCATCTTTTTTTTGATAAATACCTGTTCGAAGTCACCATGGATATTCACGAGTATTACCCTTACGGTGGCGACTGGGAAAAATACGGCTATCGCAGAAATGTCGAGGAAACGCTTGGCACGACCACCAATCCGAATATTTCGGAAAACATCAGGGAATTATCGAAAACTAAGGTCTTTCCTTATTGGGCGAAATACCTGAGCCTCAATAATTTCAGTTCATTTGTCTATGCCCCCGGAGGCCCACCGGAAACTGATTACATCAGGCAGAGTACTTTCGATATCAACGACGGAAGGCAGAGTTTCGGGATACAGAATACGCTTTCGTTTATACAGGAGGGGAAGAATGGAGAAGATGAACTTAGCAATAACATCAGGCGCCGGGCCGAAGGACAAATGACGGGTATGCGCGGAATGCTTGAATATGTTTACCTGAATAAAGCTGAAATAAAAAAGACGTTGGCTTCCGACCGCAAAGCCCTGGCTTCCGGCAAAGCAAATCCAATTGTATCAATACAGTCGGATCACTTTAGCAACGGGCAGAAACTAACCATGCCCTTATTTTCGTATTCCACAAAAAAGGACACTGTGGTAATTGTGAATGATTACCGCCCACTTGTGAAAACCCTGACCGATGTTCAAAAACCGGCTGGTTACCTGGTTCCGAAAAACTCAAAAGAACTGCTTGAATGGGCAGGTAACCATGCGTTAACCACGACTGAATTCAGGAAACAGAAAGGGCAGAAGATAGAACAGTATTTTGTTAAAAGCATTGATTCAATGGATTTTGAGCGCGATATAATTATCAACCCTATGGTCGAAGCTACGGAGTTTAAAGGCGAAATTACTACTTCCGACTACATATACATCCCGACAGCCCAGTTAAAAGGCAATTTGATAGTTTTGGCACTCGAGCCCAAATCGGAACTTAGCCTGGTAACCTATAAGAAATATGCACATCTGCTGAAAGTTGGAGATCCATTTCCGGTACTTAGGGTAGAGAAAAAATAATATTGTGAATGATGTCGGATCTACATCGTGCAATTTGCGAAGCCGGATCTTAGACTCTTGGAACCTTTGAACGTTTCTAACCCTGAAATCTTTGAACGCTTCAAGCCACTGAACGAGAACCTTTTAACTTTTCCTGCTTTTGAACCCCAAATCCTAACTCCCAAACCCTAACTCCTTATGAGAATAGACCGCATTGAACTCCGCCACACCAAAATGGTGCTGGTGACCCCGTTTGTAACCTCGATGGGTACCGAATACGATGAACAGCACATCATGGTGCGTGTTGATGCCGAGGGTGTTACCGGCTGGGGTGAATGCGTAGCCGAAGAAACCCCATTTTATTCCTATGAAACCGTGCCTACTGCCTGGCATATTCTCAATGATTTCCTGATTCCGGCTATTATCGGAAGAGATATTTCCAGTGTTGAAGAAGTCATTGCCAGCTACGCCAAGGTTCGCGGACACATGATGGCCAAGGCCGGTCTGGAGGCTGCCTTGTATGATGCTTTCGCAAAATCAAAAGGCGTCTCCTTGTCGAAAATGCTGGGAGGAACACAGGAGAAAATTAATGTAGGTGTTAGCCTCGGTATCAGCGACACGGTTCCTGATTTGCTTCATGTGATGGCGAAGTACATGAAGGAAGGCTATCAGCGCATTAAAATTAAAATTGCCCCTGGCCGCGACCTGCAGTTTATAGACGCGCTTCGCCGCGAATATCCTGGCATGTTGCTGCAGGTAGATGCCAATTCGGCCTATACGCTCGACCACCTTCCCATTTTCAAAGAAATGGATAAGTACAACCTGTCGCTTATTGAGCAGCCTCTTGGGTATGACGATATATTCGACCATGCCAAACTTCAACGCGAAATTAAAACTGACCTCTGCCTCGACGAAAGCATTCACTCCCTGGGTGATACCCGGGCCGCCATCGAAATGAAAAGTTGCCGTATTATTAATATCAAACCCGGGCGCGTAGGAGGGTATACCGAATCCATTAAGATCCACGATTATTGTGCAAGCATGAATATCCCGGTTTGGCATGGAGGCATGTTAGAGTCAGGTATTGGTCGCGCAGGGAATGTGGCACTTGCTTCGCTGCCTAACTTTACATTGCCAAGCGATCTTTCACCAAACAGGAAATATTATAGGGAAGATATTGTAGAGACCCTGTTTGAGCTTAATCCGGATGGTACCATAACCGTTCCAACGGGTCCTGGAATCGGTGTGGAAGTAAATCAGAAAGCGCTGGAAAAATATACGGTTCGAAAATGTGAGCAGAAGGGGTAATGGACGACAGGTTAATTCCAGACGCTTCGACCCCACTCAGCACGACAAGTGTGTGGAGCTGTTTTACTAATTTAAAGTCTGACATTTCAGAAGGATGCCAACTTTCAGGCTTTCCTGGGAAAAGGGTCAGAGAGTGGAGAAATGATCTTTTTACACCTTTTTTGGCACGCTGATGTGTGACGAAGTTGAAGGGTGACAGGAAATTTAAAACATTGAAATTATTTTCCGGGAATATTATTAAGAACCTCCATCAGGCTACTGTTCACCATCTTTAGCACATCACCCATCTTAACTAAGTCGGCATTTGCCGAAATATCGCGCGGCGTATGGTAGTCGTTGTGAAGGCCTGTGTTGTAGGTCATTATGGGAATATTTTTAGCTGTAAACGATGCATAGTCGCTGCCTGAATGGCCGGTTACATCCCATAAATCCAGAATGAAGGGATGACTGAGCGTTGAATTGTTCTTTTTGGCCATTTCCCGTATGTATTTATCCGAAGTGCGGGTTCCTATGCTGAGTTGGCGGCGGGTAGTATCTTCAATCACACTTCGCGAAATCATATCCATATTGATGTACAGCAGGATGTCTTTGGGTTTGATGTTCATTTGCTCTACAAAATACTGGCTTCCGAGTAAGCCTTCTTCCTCACCTGACCATGAAGCGAAAATAAGGTTGCAGGCAGGCTGAACGCCGCTTTCTGCCCAGGTTTTGGCAAGTGCCAGCATACCCGAAGCACCTGAAGCATTGTCGTCGGAACCATTAAAGATATGACCGTTATGCGTTCCCAGGTGATCGTAATGTCCTCCCAGAACAATGTATTTTGTTTTATCCTTACCGGGAATAATTCCCAGCACGTTTCGCACAAGTATAGGTTCCGATTTCACCATGACCGAAAAACGCATAGTTTTATCTTTCATTAACTGGGAAGCAGGTAAAACAGTTTTGGCCGTTTTTGATTCGAAGCCGATAAAGTTAATGCCCGTTCCCGAAATCAGGTGCTTAGCAGCCGAAGAACCAAGCCTGAAACATGGAATAACCTGGCTGGCAGTATCGTTTGGCAAGGTGTGATAGAATTCTTCGTATTCCTCTTCCGTGTTTTTGACTGAATTCATAGTGGATTGGAGTAATAACCGGTTGCTTTGTGCCTGTTTAAAAGGTTCAAATTTACCTTCTGCATCCAGCAAAATGAGTGCAAGGGCTCCATGAATCCTGGCATTTTGGAGTTTTGTTTCAATAGAAGCTGGGGCTTCAGAACCGGATTTCCAAAATGTTTTCCAACCAGCCGACGTCGTATCGCCATGTCCGGGAAAGCCGTCCAGCACCACTACTATTTTACCTTTTACATCCATACCTTTATAATCGTCATATCCTTTGTCAGCTGCCACAACACCATACCCGGCAAATACAACCGCAGCTTCAGCATCTGAGCCGTTAACCCCGGCGCTGACTTTGTAATCGACTCCCTGATTAAGCTGGAAAACCGATTGCGAATTGGCATCCCGTTCAATAAATGCCAGGCTTGATTCCAAGGTTTTATATTGAACTATTTCAAAGTCCTGGAAGTAACCAGCTTTTTTGGTTTTTTTGTCCCCGAATGGTGACAGCCCGAAAACCTGCATCATCGACGATACATAATCAGCCGCCATAAATCCACCTTTTGTTCCAGCTTCGCGGCCCTCCATCCAATTGGAAGAAAGAAAACCCAATATAGGTGCGAAAGAGTTGACTTCTGGCGGAGCTACAGCTTTTGAATTTGATTGAGCCAATAGGGTTGCCTGGAGTACAATGAAAGCAAAGGCTATCAAGATGAAATTTCGCTTGTTCATTCGAAGAGTAAATAAAGTGAATATATTAGTGGATGGTTTCAAATAGTTATTTGTAGCGAACCTTATTTCACCATCTTTCCATTGGCCATCAGGTGCACAATAGTAAAAGCGTCGTCCAGGATCAGGATATCGGCATCAAAGCCTTCCTTGATATAGCCCTTCCCTGTCAGCTTCAATATATCTGCCGGGTTGGATGTTGCTACCTGCAAGGCCTGTTCGAGTGGAATTCCATCCTCGGTAACAGCTTCCTTTATCTCTCTTAGTATCGAGTCCGGAAGTCCCATTTCCATCTTAATCAACTTGCCTGTTTCCGGGTCAAATCCCGGGAGGGAACCGCATGCATCGGAGGTAAATGTAATATGCTTAAGTGGAACCCCGCTCTCAAGAAGCTGTTTCAAAGCCTTCGATGGTTTAATCTCTTCATCAGCATAATAGGGGTAGGAACTGGTGGTGATATCAACATACCCCTTTTTACCGTATTCCTTTGCATCTTCAAAAATATAATCATTTCTGTTGCAATGGGTCGGTATAAACTGCCTGTAACCCAGTTCGCTGTTTGCAACTATATCGTGCAAGGGCCTGAAAGGATCGTGGGCATCGCCCATATGCATATTAATAATGCCGGCTTTGCCTCCTATCATTCCTGCTACCCGCGCATGGCCTGTCAATTTGGCCAACTCGGCTATAGTGGGCACCGACGAACGATGGTCGGAAATAGCAATTTCACCCACCCCTATTACTTCTTCGATAAGTGTTATATCTCTCATTATATCACCCGTAATAGTTGGAGTTGGAACCTGGTATGCCCCGGTATACATCCATGCCGACATCCCAAGGGCGCGTATGGATTTCACTTTCATGAGCACGCTTTCCACGCTGCGTGTTATGCCATCGGTGCCCAGGCATCCGATTACAGTCGTTACACCTGCATCGGTCATCATGCTGATCTGGAGTTCGGGCATTCGGCTGACTGGGCCACCTTCGCCGCCGCCACCGGTAATATGAACGTGGGCGTCGATAAGTCCGGGAACCAGGCTTAGGCCCGTACAGTCAACTATTGTAACTTCAACACCTTGAGGAGGACCAATGTGATCGGCCACAGCCAGAATAGACTTGCCACCTACCAAAATATCTTTTTTGCCGATATAGAGCGGAGCATATGTATTGGCATTTTTGAACAGAGTTAGCATAACACTAAATTTATTTGAATAATCGCTAAAATTATTCATTTTTTTATTCACTGTTTTTATTAATTTCGCTTTTCCCATATTTTATTCAGGGGCATATGAACCCAATAAAAATATTATTACTGCTGTTCATTTCTTATGCACTAAATTCGTATTCACAACCGGGGCGGTTATTACTGGTCGGGGGTGGTGCTGAGAAAAATGGAATTTCAAGCTGGAGTACACCGGCCTACCGTTGGGCTGGTGAAGGGAAAAGGGTTGCAATCATCGGAACTTCTACCGGCAGCCTTGCTCCATATTTCAAGCAACAGTGCGGCGCCGCATTTGCAAAAGAGTTTGCCATAGCCAGCCACGACAGCGCTGATAGCCAGGCTACATACGATACACTGTTAACTTACCAGGTCATTTTTTTCAGAGGGGGTGATCAGTATGAATATTATAACTTGTACCGGAACACAAAACTCCAGGATGCAGTAAACTACCTGTATAACCATGGGGGAACCATCTGCGGTACCTCCGCCGGGATGAACATCCTGTCATCAATTGTTTATACAGCCGAAAACGGAACTGTATATCCATATGAGTCAATCGAAAATCCTAACAATATTTATGTTACACTGGCCGACGATTTTATGAATCTAGCCCCGGGCTATGTGTTTGATCCGCATTTTGCCGAACGCGGTCGATTTGGGCGGCTAGTGGGTTTCCTGGCATATTATAGCTTGAATAAGAGTCTTGATATTACAGGTATTGGCTTGGATGATATGACCTGTATGACAGTGGATGAAAATGGTCTTGGAACTGTAAGGGGAACCGGATGTGCCAACATTTATAAATCCGGGAGCACCTATTCGCTCAACGGAACCAAATTGCTGGCACACCATGTTGATATTGAACAATTGTTGCAGGGATGTACCTATGACCTAAACACGAAACAAACCACTTACAATACGCTCGACAGGTCGCTAAATACTTTCGGATTGGAAGAAACCGGAAATTACACTGTCCTGGCCAGTGGAAGCAACCTGCTCAGTGAGAACCAGGATATGCTTCATGAACTGGTTAGCGGTACCGGCCTGGTTTCCGACTCCATTCTTATACTTACCGGGAATGAAACAACCGCCGCTACCTTCAGGGACAAACTTCTGCTGCTGGGGACGCCCGGAGTAAGTGTTTTTTCTATGAGTTCCGAAACAGGAGCCAATGCTGAACTTTCATCTAAAATCACTTCCTTCCGTAAAATCATGTTTGTATCCGGCAGCGTGGCTGTCTTTAACCTTTTTATAGACACCTTTAACGGGGCGTTGCTTCGTAACAGGCTGCATAACAGTGGAATGATTTCGGCTTTTGTGGGCGACGATTCACGCTTTGCGGGTAAAACCGTGGTGGATAATTACTACCAAGAGTACACATCCTGGTATGGTGAGCTTGTTTTCTCTAAAGGATTGTCACTTCTATCGCAAAGTGCAATTATGCCAAACACGTTCTATAACAGCGTTATGTATGAAAATACAGCTACGGCTTTGCCTTATGCCATGGCCCGCGATACGCTTAAATACGGCATATGGCTAACCAACCATAATTTTATGAAATTTACACCTGTTGATGGCAAAGCGATCCTTACCGGGTTTGGAGCAGCCCCGGTAATGGTGATCAGCAATGAAGGAACATGGTCAGGATTCTCAACTCAGACAGGTACCGGGAGCACCGGCATAAAACCACGTATGATTGCTGGTTTTGATTATTTACAGCTATCGCTGATCGACTACACCACTCCCTAAGTGATGGGCATAGTTTCTACAGCCGGTCTGGCGGTTGAAGCGAAAGGCTTAAGGACGGAAATTTCACCCATTCCGGCTAAAGACAGGCTGAATATTAAAATGAAAACCTCTTCATACAAATGGGAAATCTGTGAAATGAGCGGGCGCAGCCTTCTTAACGGTTATTCTCACAATGAATTAACGCAACTTGATATTTCACACATAAAACCAGGGTTTTACCTGCTTAAAACTACTGGCACTGAATCAAATCGTCATTATTTCACTAAGTTTGTTAAAGAATAACTCATCACTAGCGTTAAAACCTATGAACAGATTAAAAACAACAATTATTCTTTGCCTGGTATTTTTCTCACGGGCTGCATTCAGCCAGGACCTCCCACAGGGTAGCCTTGTGATTGTCGGTGGTGGCCTTGAATCGGATAACAAAAGTGTTTTCAATCAATTGATTGAATTATCAGGGGGCCCTGAAAAAGCAATATTTTCAGTAATCCCCTCAGCCAGTGGTGTAGCAACTCAGGCATATATATATTTCAGAAAGGAATTGATTTCCTATGGCGTAAAACCCGAAAATATTCACCTCATCCCCATCGCCATGGCCGATGATGACAGTACTATTGACTTAGATGAATCAACCTGGAGCAATAACGGGAACGACCTCAAGTTGGCAGAAACGGTAAGGAAAAGTTCGTGTGTCTGGTTCAGTGGAGGCGACCAGTTGCGCACCATGAAAGCCCTTGTGAAAGCTGATGGAAGTAAAACCCCGGTGCTCGAAGCCGTTTGGGAAGTTTTCAGGTCGGGTGGAGTGGTAGGTGGAACAAGTGCAGGGGCAGCCATCATGAGTGAACCCATGATCGGAGCCGGCAACAGCATGGGTGCTTTAAAAAACGGGGCGATTACCGATTATAAGGGCGATGACTTCCCCGACGGGGATGGGGTACTTCTCACCCATGGCCTGGGATTTTTCCCGGTTGGAATGGTTGATCAGCACTTCAATACACGCGCCAGGTTAGCCAGGCTGGTTGTCGCTATGATGCATGACAGGAAAAGCCCGGGCAATGGGTTTGGGGTTGACGAAAATACGGCGCTTATTTATGTTGGCAAACAAAAACTATTGAAAGTTGCCGGAGCAGCAGGGGTGACCATTGTAAACACTTCGGGTGCTGCAATTTCTTATTTGCAAAAGTATCCTAAAATAGATAATGTAATGATCAGCTACCTGGAAGATGGCGACGTGTATGAGATAGGCACCGGGAAAATTATTCCCGCCGAAGGAAAGAAGAACACAAAAGGTCACGAGTATTACAACGTTGCCAATCCAGGGCAGGCCGGGATGTTTTCAGGTTCCGCCAGCAACTTTCTTCGCCTGGTAACGGTAAACTTAATGGATAACAAAGCCGTCGAAAAGGTTACGAATCTTAACTTTACTAATGAAAATACAGGCTTCCTTGTTACCTTGAGCAAAACACCGTTAAGCACAGGATTTTATACCGACAAACCCGGAGGGAACGACAGGTATACCGTTACTGGCATCAGGATGGACATTCTTCCAGTTAAAATAGAAATGACACCACTCAAATAAACACCAGTTTCAATTAACCAAACACCTATTCTTATGCGAAAAACTTACTTTTTATTACTGCTGTTTACCTTTTTTGTCAGTTCGCTGTGGGCACAAACCATTCCGGTTAGCGGAACGGTTACTTCAGCAACTGATAAAACGCCTATTCCCGGGGTCACGGTCCAGGTGAAAGGCTCTCAAAAAGGTTCAATTACCGATATGAATGGTATGTTTAAACTCGAGGCATCTGCCAATGCAAACTTGTTGTTCACTTATATTGGAATGAAATCGCAGGAAATTCCTGTAAATGGACGCAGGCAGATTGACATCCAGATGGATGAGCAACGTGTCGATCTGGGTGAAGTTGTAGTCATGGGCTACAGCACCTCCAGTAAGAAGCTAATCTCAGGATCGGTAGGAACGGTGAACGAGAGTGAATTAAAAAACATCCCTATGCGGACCATTGAAGGCGTGCTTCAGGGGAAGGCTGCCGGTGTATCCATCGTCCAGAATTCGGGTACGCCCGGGGGGCAGAACTCTATTAAAATGAGAGGAGGCAGCTCCATTAAAGCCAGCAATTCACCGCTGATTGTCATCGACGGGGTTCCAACCATCACAGGTAGCTTTGGGCAAATAGGGTACAGCGGGCAGACGATTGATGCCATGTCGGACCTGAATCCTAATGATATTGAATCATTTACTATTCTTAAAGATGCTTCGGCAACAGCAATATACGGTGCCCGCGCATCGAACGGCGTTATACTCATCACTACCAAAAAAGGTAACGCACAAAAGACCAGTGTTAACCTCAGTACATCCTATGGCTGGCAGACCATGCCGAAAGAACGACTGCCAAAACTGATGAATGCCGCTGAATATAACCAGTTTAAAGGAACTGACATACAGGGTGCTGATACCGACTGGATGAAGGAAATCCTGCAGGTGGCTCCTACTACAAATACCGAACTTTCGATGAGCAGTGGAAATGATAAGACACGCCTGTTTATCTCGGGTAACCTGTACAGCCAGGATGGCACCGTAAAATCCACATCATTCAACCGTTATAGCGGTCGCATCAACGTGGATCATAAGCTGTTGACCGACCTGACCATAGGCGCAGGTGTTTCGATGACATACTCTGTTAACTACCGGGTTGAGGGCGACCAGACCCTTTACGGCCCGCTTCCTAACGCACTGTCGATACCGGCTATCTACCCCGTTTACAATGCTGACGGATCCTACAACGAAGATGGTCCTTATGCTAACCCGGTTGCGATAATTAACGAAACTAAAAATGTAGCGTATACCAATCGCAACAACGGGAATATCTATCTCGATTACAAATTCCTGGATGGGTTTACATTCAACAGCAAATGGAGTGCTGATATTTATAACCTCCGCGAACATGAAAATGATCCCATTACGACAGCCCAGGGAAAAAAATACAACGGATTGGGAATTGAAGGCACCAGTTATGTGAGTAACCTGATTGGAAGTAATGTGCTTCAGTATATCAAAACAGTAAACAAAGTTCACAATTTCGAAGCCCTGGCAGGAATCAGCTTCGAAAAATACGCCAGGAGAACTACGTACATTGAAGCAACCGATTTTCCAAACGAGGATTTTCAATATATCACGTCGGCCGGCACAATCAGGGCAGCAAGTGCAAGCGCACTCGACAGGGGAATGACCTCATATTTCGGTCAGTTCAAGTACAATTATATGTATAAATATATCTTCACGCTAACGGCACGCGCTGATGGATCGTCAAAATTCGGTGTCAACAACCGCTTTGGCTATTTCCCCGCAGCTTCCGTTGCCTGGAGGCTTACCGAAGAGCCCTTCATGAAGAACCTGACGGCTATCAGTGATCTTAAACTAAGGACTAGCATAGGTTTGACCGGTAACGACGGTATAGGAGATTTTGCATCCCTGGGACTTTATAAAGGTGGGTACAACTATAACCAGCAATCGGGTATTGCCCCTACTCAACTGCCTAACCCAAACCTGAAATGGGAAAGCACACGTCAGATCGGCCTTGGTTTTGATCTCGGATTGCTTAAGGACCGCATAAGCCTGGTAGCCGATGTTTATTTTAATACTACCAGTGATCTTCTCCTTGACAGACCCATTCCGGAATCTTCCGGATTCAGCACCATAACTGCCAATATTGGGGATATGGAAAATAAGGGTGTAGAATTTGTTCTGAACACTGAAAATATCAAAGGCGAATTCACCTGGACCACATCCTTCAATTTTTCGGCTAACCGAAATAAAGTGACAAAGATGTATAATGGTCAGCCCATCACAGACCAGGGACGTGGAAATAACTGGGTAATGGAAGGCGAACCCATAGGCGTATTTGTAGGGTACAAATTCCTAGGCGTTGACCCTACTACCGGGAAAGAGGTTTATGAAGATTTAGACCACAGCGGGTCAATTACAACTGCCGACAGGACTATTATTGGCAATCCAAATCCTGATTTTACACTCGGGTTAACCAATACGTTCGGATTCAAAGGATTTGATTTTTCGTTTTTCCTGCATTCCATTTATGGGAACGATGTATTTAACGGCACACGCATATATATTGAGGGACCAACAGATCTGGACCAGCAGACAACAAACAGCTTACGCCGCTGGCTCAAACCTGGTGATGTAACCGACATTCCGAATATAGGTGATGGGTTGAAATCCTCAAGATTTATTGAGAATGGCTCTTTCCTGCGTATCAAGAACGCTACTTTGGGGTATACTCTCCCAAAAGAATTGTTAAAAACGCTTTGGTTGAAATCAGCCAGGATTTATGTTTCGGGCCAAAACATATACACATTCACGTCTTATTCCGGCATGGACCCTGAAGTTAATTATGCCAGCACCGATAATGTTGTCATGGGCACCGACTTCTTTACGTATCCCCAATCGCGTACCATACTGGTGGGTTTAAACATTGGTTTCTAAAACATAAAACTGAAAACGTATGAAAAAAATTATATTTATCCTGTTTGCATTGGCATTAACCACATGGTCGTGCAACAAAGTTCTGGACGTAAAACCCACTGACAGCGTTGCTGCCGAAGATGCCATAAAAAATAAAGCCGGTGTGGAGCATGCCATTAACGGATCCTATAACTCGCTCCAGGCTGTAGGGCTGTACAGCCGTAATGCCGTTATTGTAGGTGATATTGCTTCTGATAACCTGGTATGGACCGGCACCATGCAGGAGTACGGACAAGTACAGAACAAGCCCATACCTGCCGAAAATTCAATCGTGGATGGTATGTGGTATGCTGCTTACAGTGGCATTAACTGTGTCAACAATATCCTGATCCAGCTCCCGGGCATTTCGGGGCTTACACAGGCTGAAGCTGATCAATATGAGGGAGAGTCGCTGTTTATTAGAGCGTTGCTTCATTATTACCTGGCTACCTATTTTGGCGGTGTACCCATACAAACCCAGCCGACTCTCGATCTCAGCAATATAGATATAGAACGCAGTTCGCAGTCACAGGTTTTTGACCAGGTAATTGCCGATCTCACCATTGCCAAAGCAAAAATGTCTGCAACCAAAATCGCCGGCCATGCAAATACATACAGCGCTTCAGCCTTGTTGGCAAAAGCTTATCTGTCAAAATTCCAACTTTCGAACGACCAGCCATCAGCTGCCCTGGCTATAGCTGAAGCAGAAAATATAATTAGTAATGGAGGCTATACGTTTGACGATTATAAAAATTTATTCGATCCTAAGCTCACTACTTCCCCGGAATCCATTTTCGAGGTGCTTTTTGATGTTCAGAATTACAACCGCCTGGCTCAGTATTTCTTTTCGCGTAGTCTGTCCGGTAGATATGAAGTTGCTCCTTCAACAGGATTGCTGGAGAGTTATGAATTGGCCGACACCCTCCGGTTTGATGCAACTGTTGCTTACGACACCACAAAAAACCAGCCTTACGGGTATAAATACAGTGATGTTTCAGGAGGAACGGACCATGTGTATGTGCTACGACTGGCTGAAATGTACCTCATCAGGGCCGAAGCATTGGCATATTCCAATGGGGCAGTTGCGAATATCCAGGCTGACATTAATGCCGTCCGCAATCGTGCCGGACTAGGAAACACAACGGCTGCCACTATTCCCGACCTGAAGCTCGCTATTGAGAATGAATGCCGCCACGAATTTGCATTCGAAGGCCATCGCTGGCCCGACCTGGTCAGGACCAAAAGGGCTTCAGCCATACTGGGTATTGATGAAAAATTTACACTTTTCCCTATACCACTGAGCGAAATGCAGACCAATAAATTAATGGAACAAAATCCCGGTTACTAACAAACTGCTTAAAACTAAGAATATGAAAAAACATCTGATATACTTTCTCCTGTTGCTCCCGGCACTTTTTATGGCGTCAGGATGCCAGAAATATGAAGTCGGCAGCCCTTTGGCGAGCACCGTTGCCGATTTCACCTATACAGCAAGCAATAGCGGTAAAGCACCCTGCGAAGTTACTTTTACGGACAAATCACTAAACGCTGCCGGCTATTTATGGGATTTCGGAAACGGGCAAACCTCAACCGAAGCTAACCCAGTTGCTGCATACAGCACTCCGGGGCTGTATACTGTAAAACTAACATGCACTCCCGTGAATGATGTGTATTATAACCAACTTATCAAAACCCAGGTTATCAATGTCAAAGATCCTAATGCAGGGCTGACCCAGGTTCTGTATTTCACTACGAGGGGGACAAACGGAGGGGTTCATTTTGTTCTCCTGGATGACCCGGCGCATAATGTTTCGGATTTTGCCTCGGTGGTATTACCCAGGCCTTATGGTATTACCGTGGATACGGCACATAGTAAGGTATATGTAGCTGATTATTCGATCAATACCATTTATCGTTTCGATGCCGATGGCACCAACCCGGTTACTATACTGGACGGTGCTGTAGCCGGGCAAGAAATCTGCCAGTCGCCCGAGGGCCTTATGGTGGTAGGGGATAAGCTTTACTGGGGCAGCCCGGGAGGTATTTTTCGCTCAAACCTCGATGGAACAAGCCCGGAGGTCTATAATTCGAACTTGCAGTTCCCGATCGACATGCAGTACGATCCAACTACCAATATGGTATATCTGATTAACGAATATTCACTACCAGAACATACAGGTGGTTATTTCACACTTAACTTTGATGGAACGGGTTTAACGCAACCGCTTGCTGATATTGACGGAACGGCCATTGAAGTGAATACCGAAACCGGCAAGGTATATATAGCAGGCTATGGCGACGCCGGGCCAACCATGCCTGAAAATGGCATTTATATGTGCAATCTCGATGGGACACAATTATCGAAAATAGGTGACTACGGTGCAAAAGCCACATGGGGCATAGCCATCGACAACAAAAGAGGCAAGCTGTTCTGGAGTTTTAAAAACTCGAATTCAGCTGCGGATGGTAAAATAATCCGGGCAAACCTCGACGGTTCAGGGCAGGAAGATTGGATTACCGGGGTTAATCCAAATGCCATGCAGGCTGCCTGGATTAAACTCTAGGCCAAAGTGAGAGTCTATCCCAATTTTGGGATAGACTCTCACTTAATATCTTACCCGACAACAAGAGAAAAAAAATTCATTTTACCTGAAATCGAGAATTATTTTGAGAAAATTGATTATATTCGCATGTTAGAAAACAACTAAAACTTTACTTCATGAAAAAAACTTTACTTATTCTTGCGGTTATGCTGCTCACCGCGGCACAAGGTTATTCCCAGGCATCATACAGTACTGGTGCTATGAATGTAACAGTCGGTACATATGGTAAAATCCTGCTATATGCACCGGATGGCACCGAACAACTGCACCGTGCTACTATCCTGGTCGGGACTTCCTCAACAGCTGTATTTGACCACGAAAATGATGCGGAAGTTGTGGATGCTACCGTAGCGGTTGCCGCTCCTGCATCCAGTGATTACGAAATTTATGGTGCATACGACAACTCCTATTCAAATGCCCCTCCTGCCGTAATGGTGAAAGAGAATGTCTACGGATGGAATAACCAGGCTTTCACCATAGCTAAATATATTGTAAAGAACAATGAAGCCAGCTCAATAAATGCTTCAATAGGCCTGGAAATTCTTCCTTATCTGAATGCGACATATGGGTTTGATACTGTTTCGTACCTCAGTGCACAAAATGTGATTCGTTTTCACAGAGGCAGCCAGGAAAATATGGGGATAAAACTCCTCTCGGCCTCATTATCATCCCTTTACTCGTTCGAATGGTATGATGCATACCAGGTAGATTCAAGTTTCTGGAGCTGGATGAATAAAGGTTCCTTACAACCAAATTATTACTCGACTACGGCTGACGGTCCTGTAACAATTACGTCGCAGAGTTCGGTCGCCATTGCTCCCGGGGCAACCTTTACTGCATTTTATGCTTTAGCGATCGGTGCTGACGAGCAAGCCATGTTATCCAACATGACAGCAGCTACCCAAAAATACCAGATACTCACCACCTCCGTTGATGAAAACCCACTTGCTGCCAAAGATATCAGGAATTACCCCAATCCTTTTAATTCATCGACAACAATTAGTTATCAATTGCATGGAAACGGATTTGTAAGCCTGAGAGTATATGATGCTCTCGGAATCGAAAAGGCTACCCTGGTAAATGCAAAACAAATAAGTGGCTCACATACCATCGATTTCAATGCCCAGGATTTAAGCAGCGGTGTCTATAGCTACAGGCTAATGTTTAACGGCCAGGTGATATCAAATAAAATGTTACTGGTCAAATAACAGATCGTTCTCATAAAGAATCAGGCCTTTATGCCTGCCCCCCTTTATTAAACAGAAAAAAGAGATTGCCTCGGTATACCGGGGCAGTCTCTTTTTTTTAGATCATGATGTAGGGTTGTAAAGGGAATTTCGATCTTAAACTACTTTTTTTGTTCCCATTCAATTAATCAGAAATTCAAATTCAAATAACTGATTATCTGCAATCTGAAAAATGAATTAACAATAAACCAGGTCAATTGAATTATACCCGGATCGGCAGATGACCTCATCTGGCAAAGGCGGACTGTTTCCATTTTTCATTTCAAGGCATGAAATTCCGGGTTTTATAGCCTTACCTTTGCATGCCTGAAGAACCAGTATCAATATAGGGATTGGCCCGGTTCAACAGGATCAGGAAATGGAGAAGCAAACATTTATAGCGGCATTATTATCCTTTACAAAACCAATAGGTTATGTGATTCTGCCCTATTCATGCAGTAGTGAAAATGAAATTTTTATCTCCCTTAAGGAAAGGCTTACCGCCCTTAATATCAATCAATATCCCGGGTTGAGCGAGGCGGAATCAGATTTTTTTAAACTCTCCGAAAGCTTTTCAAACCAGGCAATCATCATGCAGTTTTCGAAGAAAAACCAGACCCCGAAGGATTTTTTCGCGAGCCTCGACAAGAAATTCACCGACGACATGATCAGGCCCTATATAGGGCGTAAACTATCAAAAATCATCGAAACCCTGCTGGAGAATGATGTGCCTTTTTACCACCTCAGGGATAGTTCGAACCTGTACCCGGAAGACAGGATTTCCATTCAGAAAGAAAGCCCGCGGGCTTCGTTAAAATTTACCCGTTCAGGGGAAGGCACTCAATATAAACTCAGTGCCTTTCATCAGGATGAGGAGATCATACTGAACCAGCCCGGGAACATTATCCTGGTAAATGAGCCCTGTTATTACCTCTCTGGTAACAAATTGTACCGGTTCAGTGAAAACATTAGTGGAAAACTTCTTACGCCATTTATAACCAGGGATTTTATCCATATTCCCAAAAAGCTGGAATTTACTTATTTCAGCACATTTATCCGTAAAATTGCAAACCGCTGCGATATTGAAGCCGAGGGCTTCCAGGTAAACGACCTTCAACCTGAACCTGAGGCCATACTATTGCTTGAATTGAACTGGCAGGGAAGGCTGGTGTTGATCCTATCGTTTCAATATGGGGATAAACAGGTTCTGGTCAATAATCCCCAGATTTCATTTACAACCCTACTCGCCGACGAAAGTGGTTTCGTCTTTAACCGCTTCAAGAGGAGCCTGGCCTGGGAAGTTGAACAGGTTTCCTTCCTGAAATCGCTTAACCTCAGGCAGGCGGAAGCCACATTTTCACTCATCGATTCCGAATCCTCTTTATACCCGGCTTACCGGCTGGTTGAATGGCTTTCGGAGAACCATACCACGCTTACTGATCATTCATTCATTGTCAGGCAGCCTGAAAACAAAAAGTACCTCATGGAGATCCCGGTTCTGAATATATCCCTTTCCACTTCACAGGATTGGTTCGACGTATTTGGTACCGTTGTCATCAGGGAATTTGAGATCCCTTTCATCAAATTCAGGAATCACATAATTCATAACTTAAAAGAATACGAACTGCCTTCCGGGGAGACTTTCATCATACCCGATGAATGGTTTACCCGTTACCAGGACCTGATGCAATATGCAAAAACTCATAACCAGGCAATCCGGATCAACAAGCACCATTTCAGGCTTCTGACAGCCTTTCCTGTTCCCGGGCTTGCCCGCCAGCTCGATGATTCCCTGTCGATTCCTGAGGCGGTCACACTTCCTGCCCTTACCCATGTGAAGCTTCGGCCATACCAGGAATCAGGTTTTTACTGGATGCATTCTCTGCGGCAGAATGGGTTGGGAGGTATACTGGCCGACGACATGGGTCTGGGCAAAACACTGCAAGCCATTGCCCTGCTTGCATCATACTACTCAAGTAACGAGGCGGGACCTCAACCTGGGAAAGACAGCCCTTTTTTACATTCCGGCACTAACGGAATACAACTTGACTTATTTGCCCAACCTGAACCGTCAACTGCCTTAGATCCAGGCAGGACGAAAACCGATGTAAGTGAACGCCCACCCTGCAGCCTGATCATACTCCCTGCTTCATTGATACACAACTGGCTGAATGAATTTACCCGGTTTGCACCCTGGCTGCGCATCTGCATACATGCCGGGATCAACCGCAGTTCCGGCACCGCTCATTTCGGCAGGTACGATATCATACTTACCACCTACGGCACCATGCGGAACGATTTTGAGCTGTTCAGGTCCCTGCAGTTCGGATATATCATACTCGACGAAAGCCAGACTATAAAAAACCCGGAATCCAAGACAACGAAAGCCGTCTTCGAACTTCAGGCACAGCACCGAATGGTACTTACAGGGACGCCAATACAGAATTCCCTGTCCGACATATGGTCGCAACTTAATTTCCTGAACCCGGGAATGCTGGGAAGCCATCATCATTTTTTAAAATACTATGCCACGCCCCTTTCAAAAAACCAGGACGACCCGGTAGGAGAGAAGCTCAGGAACCTGGTAAAGCCATTTATACTGAGGCGCACCAAGGAAGAAGTAGCACCCGAACTGCCTGCTCTTACCGAAACTGTCGTTTTCTGTTCGATGTTGGAAAAACAGCAAAGCCTGTATGAAGCTGAAAAGTCGAAAGTGAGGAATGCGATTATCGAAAAGTTTGAATCGGTCGGAATTGCAAAATCTTCGGTCATGGTGCTGCGTGCACTTATGGTGCTCAGGCAGTTGGCCAATCACCCGCGCATGGTGGAAAAAGCTTCCTGTGCCGCAAGCGGGAAATTCAAGGAGGTGACCGAAAGCCTGGATACCATTTTGGCCGAAAACCATAAGGTGCTCATATTTAGCTCTTTTGTAAGGCATCTTAACCTTATGGAAGAATATTGCCGCGAAAAAGGCCATAAATATGCTTTACTGACGGGTTCAACGACTAATCGCGAAAAAGTGATCAACACTTTTAAAAAGAAAAACGATATACAGCTTTTCCTGATTTCGCTCAAGGCGGGAGGTGTAGGGCTTAACCTTACCGAAGCCGACTACGTTTTCATACTCGATCCCTGGTGGAACCCTGCTGCCGAAATGCAGGCCTTAAACCGTGCCCACCGCATAGGGCAGGATAAAAAAGTGTTCGTGTACCGCTTTATCTCGAAAGAAACCGTGGAAGAGAAAATAGTCCAGCTGCAGCAAAAGAAAAAGGACCTGGCCGACCTGTTTGTCACCTCCGATTCAACTGTAGCCGGAATGACGCGGGACGAAATACTGTCCATGTTCGCTTAATGAAACCAGCAGATGTTTTTCGAAAACAGCCAGTCTTCTGTCTAAAACCCGCTTAATTTCATGGTTACCGTTGGTATCAGTAAAAGCCAGGCAACAAAAGCCAGGAAGAGTACAAAAGGGATAATGAACTTAACCCATTTGCCATAGGGTATCTTTGAAATCCCTAAAACGCCGATCAAGACACCCGATGTTGGGGCAATCATGTCGGTAATGCCGGATCCGAATTGAAATGACATGATTGTTGCCTGTCGTGACAGCCCTATAATGTCAGAAAACTGTGCCATAATAGGAATCGTTAGTGCAGCCTTGGCCGATCCTGAGGTAATGATGAGGTTAAGCACCGACATAAAACCATACATGATGGTAATTGCAGTTATCTGTCCGGTTCCTTTCAGGGAATTCGACAGGGAATAGAGCACTGTATCGATGATCTGCCCATCGTTGAGTATGGCAATGATCCCACCGGCAAATCCAACCACCAGGGCTGCCGATACTATATCCTTCACGCCTTCCTGGAATAGCTTGGTTATCTCCGAATTCTTTTTGCCGGCTGCAAATCCTGTAAATATACCCATGGCCAGGAACAAGGCTGCAATCTCCATTATATACCAATCGTAGCCCAAAACGCCGAGTATGAGATAGAAAATAGTGAATGCCAGTATGTTGAGTATATAGAAATGCAACGACTTGCGAAGGGCAAAATAACTTGTTACGGCGTATATTGCCGTAAGTATGGGAATAAACGGACCTTTGACTATATTCAGCCCGACTCTCAAATTGGTTGAAGGAAAATAGAAGGAATATACCAGCATTATGACCAGCAATACTCCGCCAACTATCCATGCCGACCTGGGAGTGTAGTATTCAATTTTTTCAACATCCGATTCGGTTCTTTTTCTCCAGAAATCATCTTCACCGTACATGATCGATTTTTTCGGATTCTTCTTGATACGGTGGGCATACCATAGCACAAAGGCTATGGCCAGGAAAGTGAAAATGAACCAGCAAACCACCCGGTATTCGATGCCGGTGAACATCGGAACACTTGCCAGCCCCTGGGCAATTCCTATGGTAAAGGGGTTTAGAATGGCCCCGGCAAATCCAACATGAGCCGCAAAATAACAAATCCCTATCCCGACCAAAGAATCATATCCCATACGTATCGCCAGTTGCACAAATATCAATGTAAAAGCCAGGGTTTCCTCGGCCATGCCGAATATCGCCCCGAAAGAACTGAAAATAACCATAATGAAAACCATGATGATATTGTCGACACCCAGCCAACGGATAAATTTCCACTTTTCAAACCGTTTTGTTAAAGTGAGGAACGAGAGTATGCCTATATCAATGGATTTTGTTTCATTCATGATCCAGAAAGCTCCGCCAATCATTAAAATGAAGACAACGATATGCGACATATTGATAAATCCCTTGTAGAAAGCCGAAAATATCTGCCATGTCTGGGGCTGACTGTCTACCTGCTTGTAAGTATCATTAACAATAACCGTTCGTTCAACGCCATTCACTTTAATAGTCTGCCTGTCATATTTCCCGCCGGGAACTATCCATGTGAGCACGGCAGCCAGGATAATGATCGAAAAAACAATCACGATATTATTGGGGACTTTAAAGTTCTTAAGCATAGTAAAACGGGTTATGTTAAGGATTGATTTATTAATTACGAATGTAAAAATAAGAAGTTTGACGGGTTTCTGCAGATGAATTGGCAATTTCGATAAAATAAACTTCCGGGCCAACTTATGAACCCGCTTAATGTTGATATCGAGTAAATTACATTGATTTTGGTCATTGATTAACACATATAAGCCTGTTTGCCGATACTATTCAGCACTGGAGGAACGACTGTTTTCCGGTTGATGTACTCTCGGATTACCGGTGCCGGCACTCACCTGTCAGCAGGCATGAATGGGTTAAAAGCTCTTGGAATGTATCAACCTTTGATCATTTATAGATTCTGCTCTGTGAAGATTTGAAAGAGCCTTCTTCCCGGTTTTCGGGGAATGAGAGTGCCGCTCCCTTTAATTTATAGCAAGGACTCAGGTTTGCCAAGGTTAGGATCTAATCCAAAATGAGCCGGCTAAATGTTGATTCAACATATAATATATTCAATACATGAAAACCAGGCATAAACATAGAAACGCACTCTGTTTCCTATTATGCAGGTAGAGCATCCGTACTAGAAGAAAATCGGGATTTGTAGTTTCAGAAATAAAAGCCGATCCTGAGCCCTCCATCCAGCAGGGTGCCGGAGTACCCGTAATCGACCCAGTAATCGTTGTACCAGGTATCAAAACCCTTGTTGCGGCTGTTGTGGCTTATCCGTATACCGGCCCCGGTATAAATATCAAAATACACTTTGTCGTTAATAAGCCATTGGTAACCCAGGTGGAAATTTCCCCCGAACTTGTATAGTGTTGTGGTAATTTCTCTCTCTGAAATGCCATAATATTCCACCCCGTCTTCGATATATGGCTCGAGGTGGGTATGGCTATCCGTGATCGAAAAGTACTGGAACATTAGGCCATACTGAACATAGTAACCGCGCGGTTTCAGGCTCTCCGGTTTCAGGTAAATTTTGTGTTTTACATCCAGCCCGACTCCCCAGAGTTTTTTGAGGTCGTGTCCATACCGGCTCCCGGAAACTGCAAATACCTGGGGCGAAAGGATAATCCACTGATTCGTTTTTTTTGAAAGACTGCGGTCGATGTCAAAGCGCAACCCACCCGAGATGCTATATTGCGGCACAAAACCAATTCCAGTCCGCGCAGCGAATGTTTCCGGCTCCTGCGCATAAGCTGCTGTCATAAGCAACGTGAATAAGGAAATTGTAAATAAAAGTGTCTTCCTGCTCATGGTTGTATAGGTATTGAGCTGATTTCCTGCAGCCCCCCGACTGTTTGCTGATATTGATACAGGCCATCAGCGGCGATCACAATAAGCCGGCCCTGCAGGTAAATCACGTCTTTAGCCTGAATATCACCAAGGTAACTGATTTCGACCGGGATGAGTTTGTTACTCACATCAAAAACCCTGAGACCCTGGTCGCAAACATACAAGGTGTCGTTATGGATATCCAGCCCCAGGGGACTCGACAGTACAACAGAGGTAACCCAAAACGGGGTGCTAGGATTGCTGATATTCAGAATTTGCAACTCATTTTTCCCGGTTGTACAGCGCTGGTTTGCCATATTCAGCGTGATATAGGCATAGCCGTTTTCTGCCACTACCGGGTCGCAGGCACGAATATGCTGGAAGTAAGCGGTTTGTTGCGGACTGGCCGGGTCACTTAAGTCGAACACAAACATACCCGTCTCGGTGCCCAGCAAAAGCGAATTCTGGTAGGGGAAAATGGTTTCGGTATAAATGCCCAGGGGTTTATTTGCCACTTCTATGGGGTGTTCGGCATCAACCAGGCTGATGGAATGAAGTGAGGATTGATCGACAGTGTATAAATAATCACCCGAAATGGTAAACCGGGCCGTGGATCCGCCCTGGCCCGAAACATTACCTCCTGTATCGGTTTTTTCACTCATAGCGCAGCTTGTCATTACAAGGGAAATGACTGAAAGCAGTATATATAGATAGTTCTTTTTCATAGGTTCCCCTGTTTAGCTTTTCTTTTTCCAGGCAACTAAAATTCCATCCTGCGGCCTGAACCGGTCAACCGAATACCTCGACCAATAGCCGTCGGGTGCTTCGGGTTCGGGGAAAATGCCTTTTATTCTTTCGGTGAGCTGTACCGTGGAAAAGTTGTCGCTTGTTTTCAATGCGATCAGGTCAATGGCATTGTCAGCGTACAGCACGTTGTTTTTCATCGCTATGTCAATACAGCCGTCAATATGAAGGAAAGCCATATTCTGAGGCGCAGCCGGGTTGCTGTTATCAATTACATGAATTCCCTTATACTGTTCGTTTACAAGTATATAGTTTCCATACAGGTATATTTTCCCGGTAGTATGAAGGGGTTGTGCGGCTTCAATCTTCACTGCCTTTTCCATTTCGGAACGAAGCATATAAACAGGTGTGTATTCACCATAAACCACTGGATCGGAGGCCGAAAGTAAAATCCCTGTGCTTATACACGCCAGGGTGAACAGCACAGAGAATAAATGTTTTTTCATATTTTTTGATTTTTTACTGTCCTGACCGGTATCTAAGCTGTTTGCTCAGGTCTTTTTACTGAAGCACCAGGTTTTGAAAACCGGCAGGTAATGAGTAAAGGGGAAGATATATATTAAATAGTTGTATGTAAAAGGAACTGATTTCCTAATCTTTTACGCACCTGACCGAAAACCCGTATTGTTTGTGAAAATTGGCGCGATAGGCATCCGCCACATTGTAGTGGAGGTAACGATACCAGGAATAATCAGGATTGTATGCCGAACTGGTCCACCAGAACCCATCGTATCCCAGGTTGATGTATGTGCCATCGGTATACTCACGGCGCCCTGAGGGGAGGGCCGTAAATCCACTCTCGTTGGTTGCTCCTGTATTCGGGCTTACCCAATGCGTGGTATTCGTTTCTTTAAGTTTACCGCCGGCTACACTCTCGTTGCCCAGGTAAGACGTTAAACTCGTCCAATCGGCGTCAGTGGCCACATGCCAGCCCAGTGGTGCCAGGTTGCGGCTGTCGGTTACCGCGAACCAGTTGTACAGGCGGCCCAGGGTGGCAACAGTATCGGCGTTGGTACTGTTTTTGTAATTACAGTAGGCTTCTTTCACCATGTTTTTCCAGGCTGTATTGCCGGTCACGAGGTGTATGGTATCGCCGTTGCGGTAGCGTGTGGTTCGAAGGTTTTCGGCCATCCAGGTCAAAGTGCCTATAGTAATGGTTTTATACACATTCCCATCTATGTCGGTCAGGGTTCCGTAAGTCAGGTTTGTATTAAACCTGGCGCTGCTTACACCGGATAAGACATTGATATAGACGGATTTGCTTATGGTATCATAGGTGGATGCATCCGTTGGGGTGAAATGGACTTTCAGAACCTGGTTGTCACCTGTATAGAGTTTGGTTCCCAAAACAGGGGTGTAAACAAATGTTCCTGCAACGTCGGCCGTGGCATTCAGTTGTGTGGCTCCCAGCAATACGCCAAAACTGATATCAGCCGGGTTTTCCCAGGTGATGACAGGTACTAGTTTTCCGGCATTATCTTCTTTTTTACATCCGTTAAACAGTGTTGCCGCTAAAGCAACCGACACAAAACAGGCCATCATTCTTATTGAAATTTTCATACTGTAGGTTTAATTGCCGGTTGAATTCAGCATTTGGAATCTGTTCAATGCTATTAATACTATCACAATCAGTCAGATAAAACATTGCGGTCTTAACGGATCCGGCATTATTCCCGGAACCTGCGCTGGTGATAAGCCAACAGCATCAGCCAAAAGTACGCTTTTATTCAGTCCTTTTCCCTGGACAAATATTTACAGTGCATAATATGCCTTCTGCATGATCAGGACCCAAATGAAACCAGGTATTGATCGGTAAATGCAAGACGGTTTTTCCCTTAACCCCAACCCCTAAATCCTAAATCCTGTTAATCAACCCTCTCAGTAAGCATAAAAAGTTTTACCTTCGCAGCCCAAAAAAATCAAAAAAAGAAAAATATATGAAAGACATCAGCTACGCTTTAGGCCTGAGTATTGCAAGTAATTTAAGAAATTCTGGTGTTGAGGCACTTGAAATAGAGTACTTTACCAAAGGAGTAAATGCTATATTAAATGATGAGGAAATAACCATGACACCCGACGAGGTGAACAAAATACTGAATGAATACTTCGAAGGACTTCAGAAAAATGCCGAAGGCGATAACGCTGAAAGTGGGATGGTTTTCCTGGCGGAAAACAAAAATCAGCCAGGTGTGATCACTTTGCCAAGCGGGCTGCAGTATTCAGTGATTGCCGAGGGAACCGGGTTGAAAGCTACCGCCAAAAACCAGGTGAAGGTGCATTATACCGGCACCCTGATCGACGGAACCGTTTTCGACAGTTCGGTAAGCCGCGGCGAGCCGGCAGTATTCGGCGTAACCCAGGTAATATCCGGTTGGGTCGAAGGTCTGCAACTCATGTCGAAAGGTGCAAAATATAAATTCTATATTCCTTCGAACCTGGCCTATGGTGCACAGGGTGCAGGCAAAATGATAGGGCCAAATGCGACGCTGATCTTTGACGTAGAGTTGCTGGAGATTCTCTAGTTCATTGTAAGTTCAGCTATTGCAAAATTTATGAATAAAGCCTGCCTGGAATTCTTCCCGGGCAGGCTTTTTAGTTTCAGGGCGGCCACTTTAGTTTATAGCGGCATAGCGGGCTGAAACGTACTTTGCTTAGGGTGTGTCTTTCCGTGACTACTGCGTACATTTAAGCCGGAGGGATGCCTGTTTTAGGCCGTTTTTCACTATCTTTGGGTATCACAACCCGGTTATGAAAATTCCAGGATTCATAGCAGATTTTATATCGTTATTATACCCGAGAGTTTGTGCCTCATGTGGAAATTCCTTGTTTAAACACGAGGAAGTCATCTGTACCTATTGCCTGTACCATCTCCCCAAAACCAATTACCACCTGATGGAGGATAGCCCGCTTGATAAGGTGTTCTGGGGCAGGGCCCGCCTGGCACATACGGCAGCGCTGTATAATTTTCAAAAAAAGAGCAAGGTTCAGCACCTGATACACCAGTTGAAATACAAGGACCGCATGGACGTGGGTGTTTACCTGGGGAAACTGCTGGGTGACGACCTTGTAAAGGCTGGAAACTTCAGTGATGTGGCGAAAGTAATTCCTGTTCCCCTGCATCCCGGCAAGCAACGCCGAAGGGGTTACAACCAGAGCGAACAGTTTGCCATAGGACTGGCCAAAGCAATGAATATAGAAATGGATGCCACTTCGTTTATACGAACGGTGGACACCGAAACCCAGACCCGCAAGTCACGCTTCGCCCGATGGGAAAACGTGAAAGAAATTTTTAAGGTAACTGAACCCGGGCAGCTTGCTAACCGGCATATACTGCTGGTTGATGATGTAATAACTACCGGAGCTACACTTGAATCAGCCGCTCATATACTGCTGGATATAGAAGGCGTGAAACTGAGCGTGGCCTGCATTGGATTTGCAAGGGAGTAGGATCGGGGCTGTGGACAACGCCATTACAAAACAAGGCTATGAAAGCGCCTGGAGAAGCCACGCTTAAATAACTATCACCTCTTTGTTCCCGGAAACTGGAATTACTGTCCTGTTACCTGTTGCAGTTGGGGAACGGAACCATCGGTCTTATAATCGATGCCGGTGCCGCTGCCTGAATAACTGAACATTTTGAAATAATAGGTTGTGTTGGCACTCAGGTTTTTAAACCAGGCACTTTGTATGCCAAAGGCTACATTCTGATCGGTCGCACTGTTCGCATAGGCAACATGATCAGTAGGTGTAGTAATGGATGAAAAACCTACGCTGCTCATACGGATAAGGTAAGCGTCGGGTACCACGGGTCCCGGGGCATCGACCCATTGAAGGTGAATATTGTGTGCTGAGAAGCTGGTAGTATAGTTGGTGGGTTCCGGCGATAAAGTGGTAGTTACATTTCCGCTACAGCTAACATTTACCGTAGTAGCCCCGCCACCTGCATTGGCCACGACTTCGGAGGTGTAATTTCCCGCGGCCAGCCCGGATTTTAATGTACATAAACCGGGGTTGCCGCCAGGGCCGAGCCGGTGTATGGAATAGCAAATGAACTGCTGAAACTTGTATTGTCGGATGAAACTAGAAAGTTGGTGCTCCCTGTAACGGTGATATTCCCGCTGGAAGGTATAAGAGAAGATCCACTAAGGCTATAACTCTGGGAGGATGAGGGACCGAAGCCCAACGCATAGGTAAAACCGGAAAGTGTGGCCGGCGTTGCAGCCAGCAGGCTGGTAGCTCCCACACCCCATACCGCATATACATACTCCGGGTGGTCAATATAGGGATTGCGATTATGCTGGTAACTTGTGTAAATTACATTATTACGGTCAATTTCTTTTTGGCTTACCGGGTCGGCTACGCTCCATTCTCCCAGCATATTCAGGAACCAGGTTTCAAAAACCGGGTAGGAATTAGGCTGTAAAATAGCATCCGCATTCACATCATTTGCATACCAGGTCGAGATTACGTTTTCGTAACGGGTAGCCATATAGAAGTAATTTCTTGCAAAATCTCCTTTGTATTCGTCAACCGGTTCAAATACATCACCGGTATAACCCGGGTAGCTGCATGGACCTACCTTGGTGCCGTTGCCCGAAGTATAGGTTGGGCTGGTAACCTGACCAAAAGGATAGTTGCCTCTCATCCCGTTTACCTTCCCATCAGCAGGGACAAGGTGGAAAAGATCAGTATACATGGGAGTTGCATCGTTGAACCAGCTTTTTGGCCACGAATGTTCGCGGTTATAGCAATCGCACTCGGCACTGTAGTTACCGCACTGATTGGTAACAAACGTAAAACTGCAGTTAGAGTACATATCCCATACTTTTCCATCGGCTTTCTTATCAGTGTACTGAAAGGCAGTCCATAGCGCATCGTAACTGATTGATGTATGCCCTTTAATAATATTATACAAAGCTGTTTTAAGCGGAGCCCCTGAAAGCCCGCTTGCTGCATTGTAATATCCTGTTGGGATTTGCGCTTTGGCAAATACAGAAAGCAGGACCAGGGATAAAAATAAGGTTCTCAGTTTCATTTCAAAGTGGTGTGGTGGATTACTATGTATTTTGTTCCGCCGGCTCAAAAAAAATCCCTTTTGAGGGCGAGCTAGAACATAGGTTCGGTCCAAATTGTTTTCTTGCGGGGTACGACCGGGTAATAGCCGGTAAGTACCTATACTTAACAAGGTAAAAGTATGAAAAAGTACGGGTGCTGAGTAAGATTTTATCGCAGGGTACGAATTGCCCGGGTGCTAAATTTCAGTAACCAGTAAACAGGGTGAAAACGGGAACGAAAAAAGCCGGAACTACCCGGCTTTTTTCGTAAAGGTCTGAATCCCTATTAGTTCATAATCACAACCTTCTTCACAATACTGTTGGCTTTGTTCCGTAAGGCAACCATATAAACACCCGATGGCGAACCATTCAGGTCGACATGGGCGGTATAGGTTCCGTTGATGCTTACATTTTCCTGTTTCCAGATAATGGCTCCCAGGTTGTTGTATACTTCAATGGAATATTCCTCTGTCTTCAGCGTATTAACCTTAACCGTGAACTGGCCGTTGCTTGGGTTCGGGTAAATATCGAGCGTCCTGCTGATGCTAAGGTCGGTAACAGAAACCGGCAGCACCAGGATGGAATTCGATACTGCTGAGCTGCAACCGTTCACTGTCACAACAACCGTATAATGACCGGTATAAACAGCGATATGTTTCTTGCCGGTTGCGCCTGCGATGGCGGTTCCGTTTAGATACCACTGGTTTCCTGTATTGGCACTGCTGGTAAGCGTGTCAAGATGCTGGGTGATTACCGGTGTGGCAGGGATTGGATTTACCACCAGGGTATAGTTAGGTGAAGAAGCCCCGCTTCCGCAATCGTTGGTAGCATTTACCTTGATGATGCCGGAGGCTGCTGTATTTGCAAAATTAACAGTGATGGCGTTGGTCCCGGTTCCGGCGGCTATACTTGCCCCGGCAGGAAGTGTCCATACATAAGCGGTTGCATTGGCAACAGGGCTCACCGAGTAGGCAACTCCCGAAGTTCCTGCACATACCGGCGTGGTTCCTGTAATTATGCCTGCAGCAGCAGGTTTAGGATCAACCAGAACGTTAAAAACTGTAGGTGCAATGGAGGCACAACCCAGTGAATTGGTATAGTTAGCACTAACCGTCTGGTTGCCGCTACCGGTCCAGCTAACCGTGATTTCGCGTGTTCCGGCCCCGGCGGTAACGGTACCACCTGCAGAAATCACCCATACGTAATTTTCGTTATTGGCTTGTGTACTGTACGTAACACCTGTGGCGCCTTCGCACACTTCATTGTCGCCAGTGATCATAGGAACAGGAACCGAAAGTACGGTAACGGCATGAGAGGTAGGCGTTGTGGCGCTGCATCCCAATGCATTGGCGTAGTTTACTGATATGGTCCTGGAACCGGCTGTAGCCCAGTTCACGGTTATTACGTTGGTATTCAGACCGGAAGTAATGGTTCCCCCGTATGAAATAGTCCATACATAATTTGCAAACCCGGCATCGGTGGTATAAACTACTCCGGATGCGCCTGCACAAAGTTCAGCAGGGCCGCTGAGCGTCGGCGAAGGAATGGCATTCACAGTTACGTTGAAGGATGCTGGCGCCACTGCTGTGCAGCCACCTGCATTAGAGTAATTCAGGGTTACGGTTTTTGCACCTAAAGTAGTCCAGGTAACAGTGATAGCATTGGTTCCTGCGCCTGCTGTAATGGTACCTCCTGCCGAAACCGTCCAGGTATAACCGACCATGCCGGCAAGTGTGGAATAAAAATTGGTAGTTGCAGTGATACATGCTGTTGCTGATCCGGTGATTACCGGGACAGGAATAGGATAAACCGTAATAGCCAGTGAGGATGGAGCCCCGTTGCCGCAGGAACTTGCACCGTACACGGTAACATTACCCGAAGCAGCCGTTGGTCCGAAATTAACCACTATAGAATTGGTCCCGCTCCCGCTCACTATGGTAGCGCCTGCAGGAACAGTCCATACATAGCTGGTTGCCTGGTTGATAAGGCCGACACTGTATACAATACCGTTACTGGACTGGCATGCATTAACAGGGCCTGTGATTGCGCCTGCCGGGTCAGCCGGGTTGCAGTTGGTAACAAAAGTAAGGTCGTTACCGTTGGTGGTCCCGGTTCCGTTTACGGCAACTACCCTAAAGTGATAGGTGGTATTGATCACCAGGCCGGTAATGGCTGCTGAAACCGGGGTGGTTGTCATTCCTGAAACCGTGTTAGGCACTGCATTTACAGTGGTGCCATAGGCAACAGTCGGGCCATATTGGAAAGTAACGGTTGCGGTTTGGTTATTGGCATTTACCGATCCGTTCAGTGTAGCGGCTGTAGGGCCTACGGCTGTTGCTGCGATGGTCACGGCTGTAGGGGCGAGGGCTGTTGTGGTAAAAGTGAGGTCGTTGCCATTGGCAGTACCAGCTATATTTACACCTTTAACCCTGAAATGATAGGTGGTATTTGGAATTAACCCGCTCAATGCATAAGATACAGAAGTAGCGGATGTTCCGGTTACAGGGCTCGGCACTGCGGTTGCAACTGAACCGTAGGCTACCGTAGTACCATATTCGAATGTAGCTACTGTGCTGGCATTGTTAGCATTTACGGTTCCGTTCAGGTTAGCTGCTACCGAAGTAATCCCGGTTGCGGCAGTGGTTACAACGGTCGGCAAAATGGCCGAAGTGGTAAAGCTAAGGTCGAGGCCATTGGTTGTGCCTGCCACGTTAACGCCTACTGCCCTGAAATGATAGGTAGTATTCGGGATTAACCCGGTGAGTATATAGGAGACACCCGTAGCTGAAGTTCCGGTCACGGGGCTAGGTGTAGCGGTTACTATGGTTCCGTAAGCAATGGTGGTACCATATTCGAAAGTAACGGCAGTGCTTGAATTATTGGCATTCACCGAGCCGTTTAAAGTAGCACCGTTTCCACTGATTAAAGTGGCGGCATTTGTAATTACCGTTGGCGCTACAGCCAGTGTTGTGAATGTAAAGTCGGCACCATACGTGGTAGCGATGCTACTGGTTGCATATGCCCTGTAATGATAGGTGGTGACAGGAATGAGTCCGGTAAGTGCGCTTGTGAACACCCCGGTAGTGCCGGGTTCGGTAGTCTTGCTGCCTGCAATATCAGGGTTCACCGTGGTTCCGTAACAGATACCGCGTGCAGTAATGGTTGCACAGCCGCCATCGGTTACATTTCCGCTACAGCTCGCTGTGGTGCCGGTAACTAAAGTGGCAGGGCTGGTTGTTGTAACCGCAGGAGGTGTATTGATGCCGCTTCCTGTGGCTGCGCAGTTCACCGAAGGAGCTCCGCCGCCACCTACAGCGATATTGCCGTTATACGATTGTACCAGGGTAGGGGAAAACTTAACGTAGATGGTTGCCGAATACACACCGCCGGGCTGAGGCAGGCTCAGTGAAGCGGTATAGGTTCCGCCCGCTGTGGTTGAGTAAGTAAATCCTGCAAGAGCAGCTACTGTTACGTTGGCAGTGGTAAGGTCGGAACCGCTGATTGTAAAAGTTAAAGGTCCTGAAGTGGTATTGATACATACATTGCCGAAACCGGAAAGGGAGCCGAGAGTCAAAACAGGATTGAGAACGTTACCGCTGCAGGTAACCGTTTTGGTAGTTGCCCCGGTCGAAGTAATATTTATCACTTCCCCGTTGTAAGCGCCTGCAGCTAGGCCAGCTTTTAACCTTACATAAATGGTAGTATTCGCTACAGTGCCTAAAGTCGGGCTGAGGGTGATTGGCGATGTAAAACCTGCTCCCGAGGTGGTCGAGATCTGGTAATTGGCAGTACCCGTGATAACGAGGTTGCCGGTGAGGTTCACGGCCGAAACGGTGAAAGTCTGTTCCGCCGAAGGACCTGCTCCCAGGATGTAAGTAAATCCTGTGAGTGTGGCAGGAGCGGAAGTGATCACTGGAGGAGGTGTGTAATTTCCTAAAGCGAAATCGCTGAAGTTGGTCAGGCCGGTGGTGGTATATGCCGGTGCAACGCCAGTAGTGCTATAGGATGTAATGGTAGCCACATCCTTTTTCAGTAATACAGGTGTGGCTGTAGGAGTAAAGCCGGTGCCGTCGAGGGTGATATCGTAAGTGAATGCGGTTGCCCCTGTTTGGCTGAGTGTCCAGAAACGGTCGGTGAAGAGCGTGGTGTTGGCAGGCAGTGTCCCGGTAAGTGCTGATTCGGTCTGCTCGGCAGTAACCGTGCTTGGAGCATCGATGGCACTATAGTTTAATGTAAGCGGGCGATAGTTTCCGCCTTTTCCAATAGGGAAGGCAGCGGTGCCGGCTACACTGTATAAGCGTGCCAGTTTACCGTTCACAAAGGATGTGGCCGAACCGCCCGTTAAGGAAGTGTTTACGGTAAGGGTGTTGGCTCCTGTTGTGATATTTCCGGTGGTCAGGGAAAGGTTCGTCATCGTTACCGGGCTGCTAAGCACTATGCCTGCGGCATTGTTTACGTTGATGGTACTCAGGGCGCTGAATGTCAGTGTTCCCGCATTGCTGATGGTTTGAGCGGAGGTGCCGCCCAGGTTAATGGTACCGGCAGTAAGCGGGTTAAAATTAAGTATTCCGCCTGCAGCAACAGTTATATTTCCCTTTATGGCATGACCCGGTGTGGCGGTCATGTTGAAGTTCATGGTCCCGTTAGTAATGGTGAGGTTGTCGACTGAAGTGGCAGCCCCGCCGGTTGCGGTAAGGGATGCGCCCACGAAATCGACTTCCATATTGGCATAGGTTCTTCCGGATAAGGAAGGAGTCAGGTTAGCAATGATTTTAAAGAGACTGCCTGTCTGGAAAACAACCACGCTGGCAGGTTGCCCCAGGCCAAAAGGATTGCTACCTGCCTGGCAGATATACGTTGAACCTGCAGCAAAAACCACAGAGTTGGCATTGGTAGCACCGAATGCATTACCCGAGAAAAAGGTCCCTGCAGTAAAGGTTGCACCGCTGTTGAAGGTGATTCCACCAGCATCCGCTGCCGTGAGACGGTGTGCCGTTGCAGCGGTAGACGAGAAGGCCACATTGCCACTGATGCTTCCCGTTGCCCCGGTAGCCAGGTTAATGGCGATTACGTTGATGGCGTTAAGGTTCAGTGCGCATCCGGCAGGAATTACCAGGTCGGTGCCGCTGAAACCACCAATAGTCAGAGTTACCGCTGCGGCACTCTGGAGGTTAACAATGGTATTGTTTGCAAAAATAAGCTGTCCTATGGTTTCGGTAGGAACCGCCGTTACCGTTTTGGTGGTACCGTCGTTAAACTGCAGTACATCTATAGTCGAAGGGGTGGTACGCGTAGGGTTCCAGTTGGAAGCTACATTCCAGGCGGCGCCATCGATACCCTGCCAGGTATAGAGGCTGGTAGGAGGGGTGTTGGTGGTAGCCGAGGCCGATGGGATGGTTGCCGTGGTCCTGTAGTTATAGGTAGTGGCATTGGTTCCGTCCCATGCATAAGGTACTATGGTGAATGAATACTGGGTTGCGCCTGTAAGACCTGTGATGGCCTGCAGCAGCGTAGCTCCCGAGGTAACAACGGCAGCAACGGTGGCATCGCCAACCACAGCTCCAACAATATATCCCGTGGCGTCGGCCGGGGTTCCGGTCGGTGCAACGGCACCCGTCTTCTGTAAGATAAGGTAACCATCGGCTCCTGTGGAAGCTGCTGTCCAGCTAAGGTTAATGGCTGTGGTGCTCACCGGTGCGGCAGCAAAACCCGTAACATGGGTAGTGGGTTCGTTAGCCAGGGTATAGAAGTTAGCTTCGGTCGAAAGGGTAGTGCCAATCGTGTTGGTGGCATAGGCTGCGTAATAGATCTTTGTTTTGACCGGTAAACCCGTGCGGCTCTGGGTAAATATACCGGTTGCGGTTCCGCCTTCGGCCAGTTTGTTATCCGTTATAGCCACGCCTGCCGATAATTTCCATACGGTGCCTCTCTCGGAGAGTGCGCTTCCTCCGTCGGAGGTTATATTGCCACCCAGCAGGGCTGTGGTATTAGTGATACTTGTTGCAGTGGGTGTTGTAATTACAGGGGCTATGCCGCTTGCGGTTGTGGTAACGGAAACCATAACCGGTGCAGCTTGTAGGTTGGCACTAACATCCTGGGCAACAAAGTATACATTATAGGTAGTTGCACCGCTGAGCCCGGTAACGGCTGATGTATATTCCGTACTGCCTGCTGCACAGGCAATAGTGCCTTTTAGGTTGGCTGCAAGGGAAGTGCCTGCGGCATTCTGCCCGGCTTTAACCTGTGCCGAAGTAGGAGCCGTGGCGCCCGAAGGAAGCACTACAAAATAGGATGTACCGGGTACGCTGATATTTACTTTGGCGGTAAAACCAGCTGGAACTGCGTTTTCTGCTTTTGGCCAGCCTGCCGTCCAGGTTGGAGCTGATGAGGCCGATCCTACAATATCAGCCCAGGTTGTGGCTACCCTTATTCCATCGAGTCTGAGTGTTGTTGTATTACCTGCTGTACCTTGACGGAGAGCTATAGACCCAACATCGGTCAAATCGGTACCTGCGGCATCGGTATTTGCTATCCATCCGGATGATGGTTCGACGGCATTAAGCGTTGGATTTATGTAGATGGAAGCAACATCATTAGCCGTTCCACTGACAATATCAAGTTTCAGTACTAAGAGATAAGTAGTATTCAAAGCGTAAGTAAACGCTGTGTAATTAGGCACTGTTGTGGATTGGGCAATTCCAAATGCCAGGTTGTTGGATGCATCTTTTTTAACGAATACACGCCCTCTGAATGTTGAACCAATTATAGTTTGGCCAAAGTGAAAAAAATAATCACCAGTCAAGGAAGCTGTCGTGATATTAACCAGACATGATGCATAGACACTCCCTGTGGTTTGGGAAGTGAATGTTTTATTATCATCTTCTCCACTTGCAACCACTGTTACTTCGTTCCCTACACCGGAAGATAAGTACCCGGAATAGGTAACGGGTAATGGGGCTGTTACTGTTATAGCATTGGTACCCGCGCCGCTGTGGGCTGCCCAACCATTTGCAGTCAACAGCGTGGCTGCCGTATAATCGAAATTCTCATTCAGCAGAAGGGTCTGAGTCCTCCCAAGCTGCTGAAAGCCGAAAAAAATGAAAGCCATAACGAATACGGCCAGGAAAGTAGATTTTTTCATATAGTTAAAGATTTGGAATTTGCGGTTCTGGAATTCAGCAGCTAATGTACAAATGAATTCAGCATTTGAGTGTTAAAGGTGCATTATTTTTTTAATAAATAGTTGAGGAACTGTTTTAAAATCACCCTCACCAGGTAAAAGATAAATGATATTGAGGGTATACCTGGCATATTGCGTCCGCCAGGGGGATACATTTTTCCGGAAACCAGGAAAGTCAGCTTTCCTTTTCCCGTATTAATAAGGTACCAAAGGCAGACAAGAAAAAGGGATATAGCAACATTAAAGGGAAGAAGATTTCTGTTGTTGGCAGAAAATAAAGGCGTATACTTTTCAGTCGTAAAGCTGCGGCAAGGTTTCCAGGGGGTATAATTTTCAGTCGCAAACCTGCGGCAGGGTGTCCCGGTCCATTCCAATCAGCTGCATACCCGCGGCAGGGTTCGCGGAAGTAAACTGATCAGCTGCAAACCTGCGGCAGGGTTTCCGGTGGGTAGACTGTTCAGCTGCAAACCCGCGGCTGGGTGTCCCGGTCCATTCCAATCAGCTGCATACCCGCGGCAGGGTTCCCGGAGGTAAACTGATCAGCTGAAAACCCGCGGCAGGGAATTAAGGGGTGAACTGCGTCCATGCAAAGTTATAGCCCAGTGTCCCGGCCGGGGATGGTATGCCGCGGGAGCGCGAAGGAAAATTGCAGGCTTGGCTATATGGAGCTTTTTACGTTCAATGTTTGCTCTGATTAATTTACACCAAACTATCCGGCAGAACAAGGGACAAACTGCTAAGAACCATCATTTTGAATTATTATACCTGAAGGCTCAACATCCTGAAGTAGGAAACTTACCCTCAATCCCTAATCCCCAACCCCTAACCCCTCTTATACGGGTGCGCCTCCGTATTGAAAATCACCTGGTGAAAATTAAGTTTCCCCGATTCATCGAACAGTAAGTATGCATACTTCAGCGTTTCGGCGAAGAAGAAACTTTCCATATAATCGCGCTTTTCCATGGTGGTGACATCTTTCAGGGCGGCATAAGCATCGTCGGTACGGCAGTATTTTACCAGGTTTTCGAACATGGTCTTGCCCATTTCGAGGTAAAGTTCATCGCTGGTATACTGGTAAAGGTAATATGCGCTTTCGAAATTTTCGGGGCGTAATATATAGGACCCGTTAGTAACCTTCATGGTGCTGTAATTCATTTCTTCAGGTTCAATGCCATGCAGCATCCACATGCGGTAATTGGAGTTTTGGAGCGCTGCGGCCCTTTCAAGGTCGTTGTTCATGGCCAGGGTGCCGGCGAAAAAAGCATCGAGGGAACCATAGTTGGTGGCCGTACGCTTGCCGGTATACATATCAGCATGCCCGTACCATAAACCATCCGCTCCCGGGTCGGCCAGGTATTTATTCACGGCTTCGATGGTGGGAGTCCACATTTCGGACAGCTGCTTATCGTTAAAAAGAATGGAACCTTTGAGCATATATTCCAGGTACGAATCGATGCAACCCGAAATATGACTTTCCGGGCTGGTGATCTTGCCGGTTTCAACGTTCACTTCTTCGGCAGTAAGATTCAGCGGAGAGCGGAGAGCGTATAGAGCCGTCATGGCTTTCATGGCTGTATTATAATAGATAGGATTACCCGTATGTTTGCTCAGCGTTCCGTATTCGACCAGGTATGTCCCGATTTCGGCAGGGTTGGAAACCGGTCCGGAGGTGGCACCGGTCTTCAGGTTGACAAAGCGGTAAGGCATACCGGTTGGCGAGTTAAATGCCTTTATCAGCCGGTCAGCCAGGTCCTGGGCGAGCGAAAGGAAACGCCGGTCACCATCGAGTTCATAGGCCGAAAGCAATCCACCCAATACGCGTATGGAGACTTCGAAATTCTGCACCTCCATGTCCACATTAAAGTCGAGATCTTTAAATATTAGTTCTTTAGCCTCCTTTGCCTCATCGGTAAGGCCCATCAGTATCATGGTGTCGAAAGCATCCACAGGTGTCATCAGCAGCGATTTGGTATACCAGTTGTGCGGTTTTTTAGTCAGCGGCTGCAGGGCGTCATATCCCCAGGCGTATGTTTTATACCCTTTCCAGGCATGCTGGAATTCGGCTCTTACCTTGTCGGCCATTTCTTTTTTATTTACCGCGCTGGTGTTATCTCTTATCGCAACAGCGGTTTCTAGGCCCTGTGCCCGGCTGGCCAGGGTGATCAGAATAAAAGTGAAAACGATGGCGCTGATGCGGAGTAAATGTTTCATGGTTTCCTGGTTTTGAACTGCGAAGATAGCAAGTTATGCACGACACCACAGGCAGGTTTTTAGTAAAACGGTTAATTTTTACTTCATATGCAGAACCGGACATACTTTATGCTATCTTTGTAAGATTAACAGAGCAGCGACGAAATGACAACTTATACCAATATCGTTTTTAATTATAATCCGCTCACGGGTTAGGAAAGCTGTATTGTGTTTGAAAAATCATATGTAAGGCTTTCCGGATCGGGAGGCCTTTTTTGTTGTGTATGCTTTTTGTAAAAGGAGTTTAACTTATAATTATAATGTTATGTGTGGAATTGTCGGTGTTTTCGAATTAAAAACGGCTTCGCAGGATTTAAGGCTGCAGGTACTGGACATGTCAAAAAAAATACGTCACCGAGGGCCGGACTGGTCGGGCATTTATTGCGGTGAAAAAGCTATACTGGCCCATGAACGGCTTTCGATCGTCGATCCCCAGTCAGGTGGCCAACCCCTGAAGAGCGCTGACGGGAAACTGATTTTATCAGTAAACGGTGAAATATACAATCACCTGGATATCCGTAAAAACCTGTCTCAGCAGTATGAATTCCTAACCCAGTCGGATTGTGAGGTGATCCTTGCCCTATACCGGGAGAAGGGAGTTGATTTCCTCGAAGAACTGAGCGGTATTTTTGCTTTTGCCTTATACGATTCCGAAAATGATTGTTACCTGATCGCCCGCGACCATATGGGGATTATCCCCTTATACATGGGATGGGATAAATTCGGGAATTTTTATGTGGCTTCGGAACTGAAAGCACTCGAAGGAACCTGCAACCGCATGGAAGAGTTCCTGCCGGGACATTACCTCTACAGTAAAGAAGGCGAAATGCGGAAATGGTATCAACGCGACTGGACGGAGTTCTCCAGCGTGAAAGATAACCACACCAGCCTGCACGACCTGCGCATGGCCCTGGAAGAAGCCGTTCACCGGCAGCTGATGTCGGATGTTCCTTATGGTGTCCTGCTTTCGGGTGGATTGGATTCGTCAATCATTTCGGCCATAGCCAAAAAGTACGCGGCACGACGCGTGGAATCCCACGACCTGCAGGAAGCCTGGTGGCCGCAACTGCATTCCTTCGCCGTAGGATTAAAGGGCTCGCCCGACCTTGCGGCATCCCGGATCGTAGCCGGGCATATAGGTTCGGTGCACCATGAAATAGAATTTACCATACAGGAAGCCCTGGATGCTTTACGCGATGTGGTGTACCACCTCGAAACCTATGATGTGACCACCATCAGGGCATCGACCCCTATGTACCTGATGGCGAGGGTGATCAAATCGATGGGGATCAAAATGGTGCTTTCGGGTGAGGGTGCCGACGAAGTTTTCGGAGGGTACCTTTATTTTCATAAGGCACCTGATGCACAGGCCTTCCACGAGGAAACTGTAAGAAAACTTTCAAAACTGCATCTCTACGATTGTCTCCGGGCCAATAAATCGCTGGCAGCATGGGGGGTGGAAGGACGGGTTCCTTTTCTCGACAAGGAATTCCTGGATGTGGCCATGCGGCTGAACCCAGCCGATAAAATGGCGGCAGATGGCAAAATGGAGAAGTGGATTTTGCGCAAAGCCTTCGAAGACTACCTTCCAGCAAGTATTGCCTGGCGACAGAAAGAACAATTTTCGGATGGTGTAGGCTATAGCTGGATCGACACCTTGAAGGAACTCACTTCCGCAAAAGTAAGCGATGAGCAGTTGCTGAATGCCGGTTACCGCTTCCCGGTAAACCCGCCTATGTCGAAGGAAGAGTATTATTATCGTTCCATCTTCAGCGATTATTTCCCGTCCGATGCTGCCGCACAATGCGTGCCTTCAGTGCCTTCGGTTGCCTGCAGCACACCCGAAGCCCTGGCCTGGGATGCCTCGTTCCGCAATGTGAACGATCCCTCGGGCCGCGCTGTGAAAGCGGTTCATAACCAGGGGTACAAGTAGTGCGATTGGGGTAATGGACAGTCTACATCCGGCTGATGAGGGTGTAATTCACAGGCCAGGGGAAGGGCATCGAAGGCAGGACAAAACGGGTTGCATGCTAAACCATGGTGTCCGGGATAATTATGCTGAAAGTAGGGCTAGTGTCTGAACACCCGAAGGGTGTCTGACACTATAAGAAATTTTCATCCGGGAATTTCTGAAATACATCTTTAAACTGGTCACTTACCGGGATATATACATTCCCGAATACAATTCTGAACCGTTCAATAGTTTCAATCCGCTGGAGATTAACTATATAGGGCCGGTATACAAGCCTAAACTGCGAAGCCGGCAGTTTGGTCTCAGGTGATTTCAGCGAATGGATTGAAAGCACCGGGCTGGATTCATTGCGGAGAAAGATTTTAACATAATCTTTCATACCTTCTATATACATAATGTCCGTAAAATTGATCCTGCTGTTTTTATATTCGCTTTTAATAAACAGGAAGTGTTCATTGGTCTCGAAGCTTGTATTTCTATATCCTTCCCTCTCTATAAGCTTCCCGGCTTTCAGGGTGGTAGTGAGAAATTCTTCGTAACCAAAAGGGTGGTGATGATAAAATTATATATTGGCCAACTCTTGGAAGGCCACTTGTGATTTAACAGAGTCAAATCTCCCTGCATTAAAGGAGGGAAATGTGAGAGTACCTAACAACTATACATTAACTCTTCTCTGTCCCGCAATTTCACCTCCAGAAACTCATTTTAGTGACAATGAGTTCTTTCCTGGTTTTTAACAGACTTTACAGGGTCTAAAGCAGTGAAATTGACCTGATTATTCTCCCGGATCAGAGTGTGAGATAATACCCGAACCCAAACACGAAGTCATTTTCCCAGGGCGTATTGAATTTGTTTTGAATCATGTAATTGAAATCGATCATGTGCCTGGGTGTAAACTGGAATTCAAGGCCGGCACAATACCGTATTTTGTCAGTAAACCGGGCTTCAGGATTGTTAAGGGGCTGAAATACTTCGGTATATGCATAAGGCACTAACTTCCTGTCAAGGTCTAACTTCAGTGTTGCTTTGGTCCTGGAATACAGTTCGGGGTTAATCCGTATACCTGTGTTATGCCCGGCAAATTCCGACTGGAAACGTTCTCTGACAATTAGTTCTATGGGGTCAAATTTGCGGCGGTAGCTCAGGTCAGCATAGAAGCGGTTCCTCGTCTCATAGCTGTCATCAAGCCTGCGGTTCTTCACCAGCCGGTAATTGGCGGCAAGTTTAAAATGTTTATCCAGGCGGTATCCGATTCCGAAATCACTGAACACGGTGGCGGCTTCCGAAAAGTTTTCCATGAGACGGACTTCCTGTGAAAAAGTCAGGGATGCAGCCTGGCTGAGTTTTTTCTGCACATTTACCGAGAGCCACGACCCGGCATCATTCACCTGGCATAAGCCACGCACCCCTATAAAAAGAAGTATTAACAGAACACAGACCCTGAATTTCGCGAGTTTATTCATAGTAATAAATCCTGATAGAAGCCATGTCCCTGAGATAGTCAAGTTTTTTTATGGCAATACGATGAATTTTCAGACCCGTTCGTGCCCTTAGTTCTTCAAGAAGCTGATCGTTCAATTCAGGTTTTATCATCTCGATTTTTTCGAACTCAATACTCTGGCATAATTCTCTCTTTAGGATAAAATTAGAATCGAGTATAAACGTGAGTATAAATACAATAGCGCATATTACTGCCAGCACGGTATAATCGAGCTGAATGCCACCTATCAGCCCTATCGCAATGAAGATAAACAGGTAAGTCATGTCCTTCATCCCTATTCCCTCGGTCCGGTACCTCAGCATCGAAAAAACCGCAAAAAGGCCGAATGCGGCTCCCATGGATATTTTCACCTTGTTCAGTACAAAAGTCAGCAGGAAAATCATGATATTGAACACGATAAAGGTAAAGATCGTGTCCATTTTCCGGTAATTGGGATAATAAATCAGGAAAATGATAAGTAGAACCATGGCAACATCTATCCCCAGGGTAATAAAAAACCTGGGTGTGATGCTTACTATATCTTTATCCTTTTCTTTTTTCTTTTCGGATTTTGTCTGTGGTGTTTCCGTTTCGTCAAAGGCTGTAATTTCGTTATCGGCAATCTGGATGGCAAAAGTGGCAACCGGGGTGGCGAGCATGAGAAAAAGCAGGAAAACAAGGAGTTTGCTATAGGTTGTCATGACACATTTTTTGAATATGGAGGAGTTTAGATTTAAAATTATTGGTTTTGATACCGGGATTCATTACCGCAATCCCGAGGCAGTACTTACTGAGAGAATGGGCCGGAATATACCTGGACTGCATGGTAGCAATGAAAGGCGACCTGGCGGCTAAATCCTGTTTAACTTCGGCTATTACAAGGTTAGGGAAATGCTTATTGGTGTTTTTGAACAGGAAACTCAGATCAAAATCCAGGGTCAGTCGTTCAGTCATATCTTTGCGCACCAGGGTAATACGCTTGTAATTCACCTGTATCGACTGAACAAGCATGGATGGATCATACCCGGTTTTTTCTTTCAGCAGAAGTTCTGAATCGCCTTCAATCCTGTAGGCCGGGCTATTCTGTTTCACCCTGTCCTTGATAGTACGGCCCTTATTTGTTTTCAGTTTTACTTCGAAAAAGCGTATGCCCGAATCCACATAGTCGCGGAAACGCACCTTATGCCTGTTGAGTTTCCCATTGTGATGCTGCAGGTACATTTCCAGGTCCGGCGTGTCGAAATACCGGGTTTCGTAACGGCTGAAACCCGATCCTGCAATGGTCAGCACCCTGTAATCCCTTGCTGATTGCTGCAATATATCCTGCAAAAGGTCGCGGTGGAACATATACTTGACATCAACCCTGTCGAGTAGTCTAACCGCGTCCATTTCTTTGAGGCTGATAGGCTCAAATGTATGCAGTGTATAGGGAATTCCGGTCGTATCAGGCATTTTCCTGTCAATAATATTCGTAAGCCCACTTTTTGATGGATTCTACCTGTTTCGCCTTGTTCGTGCTGGTACGCTCCGTTTTCAGGTTTCGCGGATTGTATTTGTATTCCACCAGCTTCACGATATTTCCTTTGGCATCCGAAACGGTTTCCGTGTTCTTTTCCCCGGCCGGGGTATAAGTAAATACGGTTTGCTTACTGAGTTCCCCGGCAGGCGAGTATTCCCGTTCTTCTGTTTTCTTTTGAAAAGCGTTGTAAACGAATACCTTATGCGTGACAACTTCGTTTTTCCCATCGTATTCAAATTCCTCGACCTTATTCTGGTTTTTATCAAAGCGGGCTGTTTCCTTTTTCTCAACCGATCCATCCTTTTTGTACCTGATCTTCAGGGTGGTATTGCCATTCTTATCGTAGGCTTCGTATGCATCTTTATATGCCGACGAAGGGCTCTCATCCTTATCGTTCTGGAAGGTAGTGATAGATTTGATCTTGTTAAGTTTAATCTCCTTATTCGACTGGCAATAAGCCAGGTTGCATAAAAGCAACAGTATAAGTGTGCCAAGAGTGGTTTTCATCGCATTTTATTTAAAAATAACAATTTCAGGAACTTCCGTTTCCTGTTTCTTTTTATCGATGGTAACATCCCTGACAATGGGTACCATGGCTTTAGTCAACAAGGTGGAATCTTTCGAATAGCAATAGAGGTGGTAGGTGCCCGGCCTCAGGTACTTGAATTCGAAACTACCGTTATAGGTAGTGTTAATATGTTCACTGTACGAACGGTCATCGCCATAGATCAGGTATACTTCCTCATCCTGCCCGTAATATTCATCTTCAAGAACAGTGAAGGCAGCATTGTAATCTTTCACGTAAACTTTACCGTAGATAGTGGAATTCCCGCCGGTTCCGGATTCCTTGCTGCACGAAAGGACGGTGATTGCCAGGAATAGTGCTGGTATTCCGGTCAACAGGTACTTTTTGATTAAAAGGTTCATGTATTTCACTTTGTATTTCTGGATTAATAAACAATTAGCTTCTTTGTAAATACACTGCCATCAGTACTGAGCTTTACAAGGTACAATCCCGGTAATACTGACACATCAAGCGGGACTGCAACCGAGGTGAACGATTCGGCCTGGAATTGACGACTGTATACACATTGTCCTTTTGAGTTATACATTTCGATTCCGTAAGGTAAATCCCGGTTGCTGAACTCAACAGTGATCTGTTCCCTGGCCGGGTTGGGGTATAACCGGAACCCAGATTCAGGAGTAGACCCAAAAGTATTATTTTTACCCGGACTTGGTTCCATAAATTTGAATGAACCGGTTCCATTCGGATACCTTCCCGTGGATTTCCCATTCACCTGCCATCCATATTCCACCGAATCGATAGCCATTCCACCCGAATTGCGCAATGTAAGCATTCCCCCGGATTGAGGGAGCGTAAAGCCCGCATGTGGTGCACCTGATCCATCAGCCCAAACCATAACAAATTTGCCGGCCGGTACCGAAATGTTCGGGAATTCCCAGTAGATACTATCGGGCTGCTGCAGCAGTGAAAAGCCCGTAAGTTGTATGGTTCCGCTGCTGGTATTGAGCACTTCAATCCAGTCGTTGTTTACAGCATCTTCGCCGGCAAGCAGGTTGTCGCCAGTAGTGAGGATTTCGTTGATCACCAGTTCCCCTGCCTTGACCTGGGGTTGCACCGTGTAAAATTCATATTCGGCTCTTTCGGGAGAAAAACTGCCTGCGCTGTCGTTTTCGGCATAGATATAATACTGAATTAGCGTGTCCGATGCCTCAATAGCAACTCCATAGATGCCGTCGTTCCCTGCGCCGTCGTGCGAATTTCCGTCGTCGAGCATGGATATTTTTGTGAAAGCCTTATCCGGGCCAAAACGGTAAGCAAGTGTAACATTTTTGGCAGAAATTACTGATGCTGTGATCCACAAGGGGCTTCCCATAACAGGCACATCCGGCTCGTGGTTGATACGCGAAATGGTCGGCTCACCGCTAAACCCGGGATAGGTCGCAAGGTAATTAGTCCTGTCCCTCATCAGGTCACTGAGACCAGGATACAGGATCATTGTCCCGCTTCCTCCAACCGTAGTATCCGCATTTGCGAGAAAATCGGAATAGGAATAGAACTTGTGCGTATCTTCCTTTACACTGGCATCGATTTCGTTCTGCAATTCCCTGGCCCTGGTATAAAAAGCGTTATTTGCGAAATTCTCATTCAGTATCGTTCTCATGTGAGCGAGATACATCTTCCTCCAGGTATCCTTTTCGATCAGCCTGGTTATAAGAGGCCGTGGAGATATGCAGAAATTGAGCAATTCCATTGGATCCAGTACCTTGATCTTTGGTATGGCTATCCCCAGGAAGTTGTATGAAGCGTCCGACTCCCTGAAACTGCCGAATGACATATTCAGGTCCCAGACAATCGGATTAAAACGACCGAGGTTATCCTTATAGATATAGTAGTTTTGCGAATAGCCGATATAACTGTCGAGATTCAACAAGGTATAATTGAAGGCATGCATCCAAAGAGCCCGATCCGTATTCAGGACATAAGGAATGCTGTCGGTGGAGTTGTTCAGCACCCGTATAAAATTCAGCAGGTCGTTCCAGCCCACCTTCGACTCCATGTTGTAAAAAGGTTTATACGCGGAACTGTCGCTGCCGTGTGTGTATGCGAGGTTTGCATTCTGCCCGAAGGGGTATACAAGCGTGTCGGGTTCACCCTTAAAGAAACTGTTGGCCGAAGATCCGTAATGAGCCAGAACGAAAGTTTTATCAACGGCCTCCACACTGGTATACAGGCCAATCAGGCTATCATTTATATACAGCTTTGCAAAATTGGCTCTTGAGGCCGGCATGTATTTCCGGGCGATTTCATACGATAGCACTTCACGCACAAAGGAAGGATCTTCGATTACATTGCTGAGCTTCAGCTTGGTATGCCCCTGGTAGTTCTGATTTTTAACGGTGTAGTCCAGTTCGACATTAAAAGGGTTTTTAATCACGCCTTCGTTCCACGAACTGAATCCTTTATACCGTACACCGGCTTTTTTGATCACTTGCCCGTTGATGACCACATCGCCGACTAAACGGCCATTGTCACCAAAATTAAGATACAGACTGTCAAGCACATGGCTCCAGTTAGCTTCACTAAAAGTGATCCGGATTTCCTGTAATTGGTCAGTTTCGTAAAAAGTATCCTGAGCCTGCAAACAATTGCCGCATGCCAGGAGGAAGAAGGCAGTTAAAATCAGCGTACGGATCACTGTATTATTATTTTAGAACTGTACACCTTGTTGGCATCCCTGATCCGGAGCAAATAAATTCCTGGTTGCAATGACTGTATATCAATGCAAGTGTTTTCTCCTGTTAGGATTGAAGTCAGCGATTCTTTTCCCGTAGCATCGTATAAGGACAGGACTGAGTCGTTGTTTTTATGCCTGATCACAAGCTGTTCATGTGCCGGGTTGGGGTAAACGGATTCTGCTTCCATGGCTATTTCGCTGATCCCATAGCTGCCGGGGTAATAGTCGGAAACGCCCTGGCCTGTGGCTATCCAAACATGATCGGTTTTATCCACCGTCAGCCGCCTGACCAGGTTATTTACCAGCCCGTCACCCACCGAAAAAGAACTCCAGGTCGCCTGGTTATAACGGCTTAACCCACCTTCCTGAAGGTAATCGGCGTAAATGGCTGCCCATACCTGTGAATGTGAGTCAAGGTCGAGGTCCTGCACATAGTTGTTAAACAGGCCATTGGCTGAAGTGAAATTCCTGACAAAGGTATCTGTGCTATCCAGGACCGCAACACCGGAAAAAGTACCGACGTATTTATTGCCGGCCTTGTCGATGGCTATTGAGGTGATATTATCGACGGGCAAACCATCGAGGGTAGTAAGGGTTCTAAAACTTGTGCCGTCAAATTTAGCCAATCCGCCAATCCAGGTTCCAATCCAGACATTGTTACTGCCGTCCACGGCTATGTAGCTTACCATGTTCGAAGGCAGTCCGTTGGAAGTAGTATAATTTGTAAAGGTGGTGCCGTCAAATTTCGACATGCCCGATCCGGTTCCTATCCATACATTGCCGTCGGCACCTGCCGTTATATAACTGATAGTGTTGTTGATCAGCCCGTCAGCCGTTGTGTAGGTTTTCCAGTTTAACCCGTTGTAAAAGCAGGCACCTATGTCGGTTCCAACCCATATGTGGTTATTCTTATCGACAGCGATGCAGTTTATATAATTATCCACCAGCCCGTCGGCAGTGGTGAAAACCTGCCATGTAACATCGTTGAACCGTGCAACCCCGCTTTGGGTTCCGAACCATTTTACATTATTACTGTCAACAACTACTCCGTTCACATTGTTGTCAGGCAAGCCGTTTGCTGTGGTGTAATTGGTAAAACTTTGCGAATTTGCCGTCCCTGATACCAGCAGCACCAGGCTTATTATGTAAAAACAGACTTTTTTCTTCATGATACGTGTATGAGTGGTAGTGTTTTTCAATTCAGATGTTTATCCACATTTAGGCCACAAAATTACGAACTCCTGAATTTTACTTCGATACATAGGCTAAGCTTATTTGATCAAAGCTATTTTTTGTGTCAGAATGATTCTATCGTTGTTTATGAGTTTAGCTACATATATGCCGGAAGGAAGCAGCGAGATATTTACAGTGCCGGAAGCTTCCACCAGGGTGAAAAGTTTACCGGTTGGGGAATAAATGGCCAGGCTTACTTTGCCTGATATCCCGGACAAGCCTTTGATGCAAAGAATTCCGTTCGTCGGGTTAGGGAATATGCCTGGTACTTCAGGATATGTTTGCCCGGATAAAGAAGTAAACAGAAACGGTTCCGAAAGAGCAGATGTGCATCCCGCTATATTGGTAGTACTCACCTGGTAACTCCCGGCCTGGGTCGGGATGTAGAAGTCCTGGTTTGCGCCGGGGATCAGTATACCGTTCTTGTACCATTGATTGCCACCGGTACTGCTCGAAAGCAGTGAATCACCATAAAGACTTATCACGGGTTTCCCCGGCACAGGGTTGACGACTACCTTCACCGAATCGGAAGCCGTGCAGGTTCCGCTGGTGATCGTAACATAATACATGGTGGATGC
>JBAXXB010000001.1:0-62699 GCA_037128115.1 Bacteroidota bacterium | reverse complement strand
CTATATGTCGATGGCAATAATGTTGAATTCCGAAGTTTTTGATGCTGATGCAGCTAAAGAACATCAGGATCTGAAAGTTTTAGCCTAAGCGTTAAATACTTATTACAACTGTAGTAGGGTAAACAAATTAATCAAATGGATACGATTATATTTCCAACAGCATGAAAGTCAACCAGTTAAAAGCAGGAGCAGTATTATCCTATGTTATATTAGGATTGAGCAATGTGGTTGGGTTGCTTTATACGCCCTACATGCTGCGTATGATGGGACAAAGTGAATTCGGCCTGTATTCTCTAGTCGGTTCCGTAGTTGCATATCTCACTATTCTTGATTTGGGTTTTGGAAATGCCATTATAAGGTACACTGCGAAATTCAGAGCCGAAGGGAAAACCGATGAGCAATACTCCATGTTCGGAATGTTTATTGTCCTCTATTCATTTATCGCGTTGTTAGCGCTGGCGGCAGGTTTAGCTTTGTATTTTAATGTGGAGGCAATTTTCGGCAGCGCCATGTCAACTGATGAGTTAGGCAAGGCCCGCATCCTCATGTTATTAATGGTTTTTAACCTGGTGTTCACCTTTCCGTTCAGCATTTTCGGCTCAATAATATCGGCTTACGAAGATTTCATCTTCCAGAAAGTAGTTCAGATAGTTCGGATTGTTCTCAATACATTGTTAATGGTTTTGCTCCTCAAATTTGGGTATAGGGCTATAGGAATGGTTGTGCTGATTACAATATTTAATGTCGCTTCTCAATTGATTAACTTTTGGTATTGTAAATACCGTATTAAAGTCAAGTTTTACTTTCATAAATTTAAATGGGGTTTTCTCAGGGAAGTAGCAATGTATTCATTCTATATTTTCCTGAATGCAATCATCGACAAGATATATTGGAGTACCGGCCAGGTTGTTCTTGGTGCTTTCGTAAGTACTGCCGCTGTGGCTGTGTTTGCTGTGGGCATTCAGCTTGAGAATATGTATATGAATTTTTCAACCGCCATATCGGGCGTTTTTCTGCCAAGGGTAACGGCAATGACCACTTATGAACAATCAAATAAGGCGATTTCTGATCTTTTTATCCGCACAGGAAGGATCCAGTATATTATCATGGCCTTTATACTTACAGGCTTTATAGTTTTTGGCAAGCAATTCGTCATTCTATGGGCAGGGCCAAATTATTCCGATGTATACACAATCTCTTTATTATTTTTCATACCGCTTACAGTTCCATTGATTCAAAACCTTGGAATTACCATTTTACAGGCACGAAACAATGTGCGATTCAGGGCATTGCTTTATATTGTAATAGCCATACTCAGTTTAGGATTACAGCTGTTAGTTGTTAAAAAGTATGGTGGCATCGGCTGTGCTGCTGCGATCTGCATTGCCATAGTAATTGGGCATATCATCGTCATGAACATCTATTATTACAAAAAGCAATCTATCGATATCCCTAAATTCTGGAAGGAAATCGGTAAAATGTCGTTTACGCCCTTGATCCTCGGCTGTGGAGCATATTTCCTGATGAGTCTTTTAAATGTGCATACGATACTGACCCTGGCCCTCAGCATAATCTTGTTTTCACTTATTTATTTACCTGTATTCTGGTATATAGGAATGAATGAATCAGAGCGTGAATTGATGAACAAACCATTAAACCGTGTTTTGAAAATAGTAAAAATAAGGCGATAAGTATCCATGGCGGAAATGAAAAGCCATTAACATACCGTGAGTGTCACAAATAAGTAAGAAATAAAAAGACATTTCAATACATTTTAATCCATTTAACATGGAATCAGCAAAAAACAAATTGAGGAAATTAATACCTCAAAAAATACTTTACCTTTATTACCTGCATACCGCCCGGAAAGCTTGTGATTACGATCTGCAAAGACGCATTCACGATAAAGTGTATAATGATTCGGAAGCTGAAAAGGTTAAACGTGATCTGACACTTGCTTATCACATAGTCGAGAAGGGATTGACTATGCCAGTTCCCCGTCCTGGTTTTGGAAAACCAGTGGTGTTAAGCCTGATACATACGGTGCTGAAATTTCAAAAATTAAACCTGCCTTTGGGCGATATGGAGTTCAGGCAATCCGTTTCTGTATTAAAAGAATACAAGGATTTTCATGATCAGATTAACTTCCGGTTGGACAACGAAGTTGTTGAAAGACTGGAACTCCTTGGAAATCTGTTTAATACAATTGAAGGTTTAAAGCAGATAAAAGTAAGTCGGGATGAGTATTTTCGAGATATTAATAAACCTTTTGATTTGTTTTGCAGGTCAAGATATTCTGTACGTAATTATACCAGCCAGGAAATTCCTTTAGCAGTACTTTACGATTGTATTGAGTTGGCGCAAAAATCGCCTTCCTTTTGTAACCGCCAGCCAACCCGTGTTCATGTAGTCAAATCACCTGAAAAGAAAACACAGATACTTGAGATACAAAATGGTAACCGTGGGTTTGGTCACCTGGCTGAAACCTTGCTGGTAATAAGTTCCGTTATTTCTACCACAAAAGATATTCATGAACGCAATGAAAATCATCTGAATGGCGGCTTATTCATCATGACGTTGTTAAATGCCTTGCATTTTAACAGGATCGGAGCCTGTTCACTCAACTGGAGTGTATCAAATGATAAGGATATGAAGCTTAGGGAGATATTAAATGTTCCTGAAAATGAAGTGCTTCTGATGATTGTTTCGTGTGGGTACGTTCCCGATGAGTTTTCGATTGCATCATCACCACGAAAAAGTGCCAGAGAAATCACAACTGAACATTTGTAATCATCAATCTGTATTCCAACACTTAAATAAAGATAAAATGAAAATTGGAATAATCACTTTGCCCTTCAATTCAAATTACGGAGGTTTATTACAGACCTACGCCTTGCAATCCGTTCTAAGGCAGATGGGGCATGAGGTGTGGTCAGTGAACCGTCGTAACCGGATAATGCCATTCAAGTTTAAGATCCTTACTTCTTCGAGCCGGCTGATTAGGAGTATTTTGAGCAGGAAAGCCGGTGTGATCCGTTCATGGGCAACAGCCAAAGAGGAACTGATCGTCGATCAGCATACGAATCGTTTCATAAGCGAAAATATCCTCACTACTGATTTTTTGAAATCCGAAAAGGAATTTACAAAACTAACCCGATATGAATTTGATGCTTACATAGTTGGAAGCGACCAGGTTTGGAGGCCAAAGTATTCGCCCTGCCTTGCAAATCATTTCCTGGGTTTCGTTGAAGGTACATCTAAAATAAAGCGTATTTCCTATGCTGCATCTTTCGGAGTAGATAATTGGGAATATACGCCTGAACAGACAGAAGAATGCAGAAAACTGGTAACAAAATTTAACGCTGTTGCCGTTCGTGAAGATTCGGCTGTGAAACTTTGCAAGGATAATTTCGGAATCGAAGCTTTGCAGGTTCTTGATCCAACTTTATTGGTAGCCAGAGAGGAGTATATCCGGTTGGTTGAAAAAGATAATATCCCGAAATGCAATGGAACTTTGTTAACCTACGTTTTAGATAAATCGCATGATAAACAGGAATTTATTAAAAAAATAGCAAGAGAAACAGGGTTGGATGAAGTTTCAATAATGCCAAAAAGTTTATTCAGGGATGCGGGCAGGAAAAAAATAAATGATTGCATTTACCCTCCTGTAACTACCTGGCTGAGAGGTTTCATGGATGCAGAGTATGTTATAACAGATTCCTTTCATGGAGCAGCTTTTGCCATCATATTTAACAAGCCATTTTTAGCGCTGGGAAATACAAAACGTGGGATGACAAGGTTCACTTCCTTACTTAAAATATTCGGGTTGGAAGACCGGATTATTCTTTCGGCAGATAGCCAATTAACAGAAAAGTTGTATTTCCCGATTGATTTTCAGCTTGTGAATGAAATACTAAAGACCAAACAAAAAGAAGCTCTGACATTTCTTACTGAAGCATTAAAATGACCCTGATATCTGATCTTACTGTAACAAAAAAATGTCAAAAAATTTGCTTAAATTACACTAAGCTGGCTTTGTTTTACTTTCTGTCAATCTTTAAATAGCATCGAAAATAAACAAATTTAGACTAGAAATAATTTTTCTGAAGTTCAAATTCATTTTAACTACTTCTCCAATTTAAAAAACTTATGTATTACAGGAATATCTCAGACCTAAATCAGATAATACTCAGGCGGTTGAGTATAATACCCCGGGATTTTGATCTAATTGTTGGAATTCCACGTAGTGGTATGTTACCTGCAAACTTACTTGCTCTGTACCTCAATAAGCCATATACCGATATTCATTCGTTTCTGAATGGTCACATTTACAAATCGGGTGCACGCAGTCAATTCTTCGACCTGAAAGAATTCAAGAAGATACTCGTGGTTGACGACAGCATTGCCTCAGGGTCAGCCATGCTTGAGTGTAAGGAAAGTTTAAAGCACCTGGATTCCCAGTTTTCAATAAGCTACTGTGCTGTGTATGTGATTCCCGGCAAAGAAAAAATGGTGGACTACTATTTTGAAGTTGTACCTTTGCCTCGTTATTTTCAATGGAATATTTTCAACCATTCCACACTCGAAAAAGCATGCTTCGATATCGACGGGGTATTGTGTATTGATCCTGCGCCCGAACAAAATGATGATGGTGAGAAATACACTGACTTCGTACTGAATGCTCCTCCATTGTTTATTCCCGGAAGTAAAATAGGAACTATTGTAACATCAAGATTGGAGAAATACAGGAAGCAAACCGAAACCTGGCTTGCAGCCAATAATGTAAAATACAACCATCTGGTTATGCTTGACTTGCCGGATATGGAAGCCCGCCAGAAGGCAAACAGCCATGCTGAACACAAAGCCAAGACGTACATGTCGAAACCATATGTGCTCTTTATTGAAAGTTCCAAAGAACAAGCCATGGAAATAAACAGGATCAGCAAAAAACCTGTGCTTTGCACCGAAAATTTTGAAATGATTTTTGAGGCTGAATCTATGATGTATAACCTGAAAAGTGGCAAGTATTTCCCTTTCCTTCGAAAATATGCGCTCAAGGTCCGGAACAAACTTCGCAAATTAAAATAAATTGGCTTAACCCTTTTTTAATGATACTTTGATTGGCTTTTTCTTCTGAAAGTTTCTGACCGTAAACTGTATCAATTTCCTTAAAATTAAAAATAGACAATGAATAATAAAAAAATACTTGTAACAGGAGGCACCGGATTTATTGGCTCTCACACGGTGGTTGAGTTGCAGAAGAGTGGCTATGATGTGATCATCGTCGATAACCTCTCCAATTCTTCCATTGATGTGCTTGATAACATTGCGAAGATTTCAGGAATTATGCCTGCATTCGAACAGTTCGACCTGGCTGATGCCGCGTTGACAGCCGACTTTTTCAGGCGCAATACGCAAATCGATGGAATTATCCATTTTGCAGCTTTCAAAGCGGTTGGTGAATCTATGGCAAAGCCATTGGATTATTACCGGAATAACCTGCAGTCGTTGATCAACCTTCTGGAAGAAATGAAAACTTACGGGATATCGAACATGGTTTTCTCTTCGTCGTGTACAGTTTACGGGCAACCGGATGAGCTACCTGTTACCGAAAAAGCGCCAATAAAGCCAGCCTGGTCACCTTATGGCAATTCCAAGCAGATGTGTGAAGAAATCCTGCGATTTGTCACCCAATCCCATCCAATACATGCTATTGCCTTACGCTATTTTAATCCTATCGGGGCACATGATTCAGCACTCATCGGGGAATTGCCTCTCGGTACGCCCAATAACCTGGTGCCGTTTATTACGCAGACCGCTATAGGTAAACGTGAATGTCTCAGCGTGTTTGGAGATGATTACAGTACACCCGACGGGACTGCTGTACGCGATTACATTCATGTGGTTGATCTTGCCAAAGCGCATGTTATAGCCGTCGAACGTATGCTCGGAGGCAAAACCATGCCTGACATGGAGATTTTTAACCTGGGAACCGGCACAGGGTATTCTGTTTTTGATGTCATCAATGCTTTCGAAAAAGTAACGGGTGAAAAGCTGAACTATAAAATAGTTCCCCGCCGTCCGGGAGATGTGGAGATGGTGTGGGCCGATACCCGATTTGCAAATGATGAACTAGGTTGGAAAGCTGATAAGACACTTGACGAAATGATGAGTTCAGCATGGAAATGGGAAAAAGCCCTTCAGTCAAAAGCAATTTGATACGTTTTCCAATTAGCGGCAAGACAAGTTGATTATTCCGGAAATTAGTGCTTCGACAAAACATGAATTAAACGCTTTATTTAAAATCACATGAACCTGGCATTTAATACGTTCTATTCAGTTATACAGTTGGTTGTATTTGCCGCCCTGGCAATTTCGACCCTGTATATATTCATTTTTGCCTGTGCCGGACTTTTTTACAAACAACCGGGTTACTTGCCGGCCACAGCATATCGTAAGATTGCGGTTCTCATTCCCGGGTACAAGGAGGATGAGGTGATTTTAGAAGTAGCCCGGGAAGCACTTCTGCAGGATTATCCAAAAAACAGGTATGATATAGTTATTATTGCCGATTCCTTCGAGCCGGAAACTCTGGCTAAACTCAGGGAGATGCCGATAAAGGTGGTAGAAGTTAAGTTCGACAAAAGCACTAAATCCAAGGCTTTGAACAAAGCTATGGAGATATTGCCTGGCGGCTATGATATAGCTGTTGTTCTGGATGCCGATAACGTGATGGCCACAGATTTCCTGACAAAGATAAATGCTTCCTTTGAACAAAATATTTTGGCCGTACAAGGTCATCGTACAGCAAAAAACACCAACACTTCACTCGCTATTTTAGATGCCGTAAGTGAAGAAATTAATAACCATATTTTTAGAAAAGGGCATCGTGTACTGGGGCTTTCTTCAGCCATTATTGGATCAGGGATGGCTTTCAGGTATGACTTTTTCAAGGAACTGATGTCGGAAGTAACTGCAGTAGGGGGCTTTGATAAAGAAATTGAACTGAAGTTGCTGAAAGAAGGGTATAAAATTGAATACCTCGACGATGCTTTTGTTTTTGATGAAAAAGTTCAAAAAGCGGAAGTCTTCAGTAACCAGCGGCGCCGATGGCTCTCAGCTCAATTGCATTACTTCAGGATGGATTTCTTTACGGCTTTTAAAGCGTTGATTTTAAAGGGGAATATTGATTATTTCGACAAGGCCATACAGTTTATTCAGCCGCCCCGAATCTTGTTATTGGGAGGCGTTATTCTTTTTGGAGCAGTATTCCTGCCCTTTAACTTCATTTTTGGCATTTGCCTTTGCTACTCCTTGTTATGGGGAATCATAATAATTTTTTGCCTGCTTTCCTTTTTATTCTCAATCCCGGGTGCTTTTTATAATAAAGAAACCATGAAAGCTTTAGCCAGCCTTCCCGGAGGTATGGTTCTGATGATGGGATCCCTGCTCAAAATAAAAGGGGCAAATAAAAACTTTATTCATACAAAACACAACTCTACAACACCTGATTAAAATTATAAACACCAAACGCGTCCAACTGATATAACCTACAAAAGAGAAAAGATGATCGGCTATAAAAACATTGTCTGTGTTTCGAATACAACCTGGGAAGGGTTTTATACCAAATCGACGGTACAGATCATGTCGTTGCTTGCCAAGAGGAATAAAGTATTATTCGTTGAGTATCCTTTTACATTAAAAGATTTTCTTTCAACATTATTGGGGAAGGGCAGGGCTCCTGTTTCCAGGATGTTGGGGCTGGCAAAGAGGATGGTAGCTGAACAAACCAATTTTGACACAACAGTTTATCACCTTGTGATTCCGCCTCTGCTTCCTGTTGAATTCATTAAGATTGAGCCACTCTATAAAATGCTTTTAAAACTTAATACACTCATTTACGCAGGATCCGTAAAGCGCGCCCTGCGGAAACTCGAAATGAATGATCCGGTCTGTATAAATGCCTATAATGCCATTTATGGCAGAAATATGGTAGGGAAAATAAACGAAAAACTTCACTTGTTTTACTGTTATGATGGTCCCAATACAGGCAGATACGGCCAAAGGGCAACCGATGCCGATCAGAGTTTTGCAACGCAGGTCGATGGGGTAATTGTCACTTCGGAGTTTCTTGCCAGTTCCATGAAGGAATTTAACCAGGAAATGTTTGTGGTTAAAAACGGGGTTGATTTCAGGATATTCAACCAGGATGCAAAAACAGCATTGAATAATACCGGAAAAAGAAAGAAAGTCGGGTATATAGGCAGCCTGGATCAACGTTTCGACATTGACACAATCGAATATTCGGTACAACAACTCCCTGATTATGATTTTGAGTTTATAGGTGAACTGATGAATAGAAACGTGGAGCAACGCCTCTCCGGGTATCAGAATGTGAAATTCCTGCCCCCTGTAAAACCCAATGAAGTACCGGGATTATTGCAAAAATGTGATGTGGGACTTATTCCTTATATCTGTAATGAATACTCAAAAAATATTTATCCTTTAAAAATTAACGAATACCTATCGGTAGGAGTTCCTGTAGTACTTACTTCGTTTGCTGATCTTCCCGAATTCAATGAAATAGTCAGTTTTACCAGTGGAAAGGAAGATTTTTGCAAAGCAATAGTTCGTGAGATTGAAAACGACAGCCTGGAAAGCATAAAGAAGAGAATTCAATTTGCGGAGAAGAACTCCTGGGAAAACCGGGCTCAACTATTTGATGACGTTATTGACCGCCTTTTAGAAAAGAAATTGAAACGCCAATAAACTTGTTTGCTGTCATGATACAAAAAGAGATAAGAAAACCAAGATTGGAAAGACTTGAAGCCCTTCGTGGCTTTGCAGCACTGTATGTAGTGTTTTTCCATATTCTGCCACAAAAAATGTATTTGTTCGGAGTAAATGTGGCAATACCTTTTCGTTTTGGACCTGAAGCGGTTATCGTGTTTTTTGTGCTTTCAGGATTTGTCATCAAATACACTTATGAGAAATCAAAGGATAAATCCTTTAAGTATTACTTTGTCCGCCGTTTTATTCGCTTGTATGTTCCTCTGCTTTTCATCTTCCTGCTGGGTTACCTGTTGAAGTGTTACAAAGAAGGTACGTTAGCTTCTCCAGAGTGGCTAACCCTTTTAGGAAACCTATTTATGCTACAGGATGTCATTTCCCAGAAACCGCATGTTATTTCGGCAGCTTATATGGGGAATGGAGTTCTTTGGTCACTATCCTATGAATGGTGGTTTTATATGCTCTTCTTCTTTCTCGCGAATAAAATAGATAAAGAGCGACTTAATAGATGGGTCAGCATTATTACCGTTACAGCAGCAGCTTCTTATGTCATTTATCCATTTATCGTCAACCGACTGGTAATGTATTTTGCTATCTGGTGGATAGGGGTAAGGTTTGCCGAAACATACCTTACAGGAGGGAAATTTAGCATTCGTGGCATCATGCCTTATGCTTATGTACTTTTTGCAATCGCCGGAATTCTTGGTTTGAACCTAGCCATCCACTTTGCTTCTACCAAAATATACAGCTACCCATTGGTTGCCTATCCTTTTATTGAATTGCGCCATTTCGTTTTTGCAATCTTGGTAATGTTTGGAGCGGTGATATGGCAAAACCTGCATTGGCAGGGCTTTAATCTCATTTTTGGAGTTTTCAAATACCTGGCACCTTGTTCCTATGTGATTTATATTGCACATGCTTACCTGGTAGTGGAGGCAACTTACCTGAGTTTCATTGGCAATAAAGTAATTGAGTATGGTCTATACATCATCGTGCTGATCCTTTTTTCATACTTACTTGAAGTAGTTGTTTATAACCGCATCAAAAAATTACTGATTAGTTAACCGTGGATTATATCCTTCATCTGGATTGACAAAAAATTTAAGAAATAAGATAATGAAAATAGGAATAGAAGCTCAGCGCATATTTAGAAAGAAAAAACACGGAATGGATGTGGTTGCACTCGAACTAATCCGTAACCTTCAGCAAATTGATACAGAAAATGAATATGTATTATTCATAAAGCCTGACGACGATTACCTGGCAATAAAAGAAACCGCCAATTTTAAAATTGTTGAACTTAAAGCTGGGTTTTACCCTTTCTGGGAGCAGATTGCTTTGCCAAAAGCTGCCCAGAAAGCCGGCTGCCAGATTCTTCACTGTACAAGCAATACAGCTCCTGTCAAAACCTCTATTCCACTTGTTGTTACACTGCACGACATTATATATATGGAAAGCAGTTACCTGAAAATACTGGAGGGAAGCGGAACAAACTATCAGAAGTTCGGCAATGCTTACCGTAGGATGTTCGTTCCCCGGGTTATCAAAAAAAGCCGGAAGATAATTACAGTTTCGCATTTCGAAAAAGCCAGGATCGGGCAATTTTTTGGAATGGCAGGGGATCAGAGGCTTGAAACTGTGTATAATGGTGTAAGCGAACATTTTAAGCCTGTTACTGATCATGCTGAACTTCACAGGGTCAAAGAAGAATACCATTTGCCCGGCCATTTTTTCTTTTTCCTTGGTAATACCGATCCAAAGAAAAATACTAAGGGAACTCTCAAAGCTTTTTCTGACTTCCTGAAGCAAACCGGAAGCGACCTACACCTGGTGATGCTTGATTATGACCAATATGAACTGAAAAAAATTCTTGATGAAATTGGTGACTCTGAGCTGATAAACCGGATTATACTTACAGGATATGTCATAAATACAGATCTACCGGCAATTTATTGCCAGTGCGAAGCCTTCCTTTATCCTTCCTTGCGTGAAAGTTTTGGAATTCCAATGCTCGAAGCAATGGCTTGCGGTGCCCCGGTGATTACTTCCAATACTTCGTCAATGCCTGAAGTAGCCGGTGATGCGGCCATATTGATTGATCCCTTTAATCCTGAGGAAATTACAGCTGCCATGGTCCGGATAATCGCGGATAAAGATTTGAAAGCTAGTTTGATTAGCAAAGGATTTGTTCAGGCTACGAAATTTACATGGAAAGCAATGGCTCGTCAGGTGCTGGAAATATACCGTGAAATCGGAGCTGCAAACAAATTGACTTAGTCCGTAACTTTAAAAAAATAAAGACAAATTTAATTCCAAAAAAGCACTAGCATGTTCCGTCCAACAGTACCTGCCAACATTCGGATGCACCAATATGACCATGATAAACTGGAAGATATTCCTGAAGGAATATTTGAAAGTATCAGAGCCGGATTTGCTTCCCAGAAGTCAGATGCACCACTAGTATCGGTAAATATTATTGCATGGAACGAAGAATTGAATATACTGCGCAATCTTTCATCACTTAGCACAATGAGAAGCACTTACGCTGTTGAATACATTTATGTTGATAATAATTCGAAAGATAAAACTTCCGAAATCATTCGCAGGTGTGGAATAACGCCTGTTTTCGAAATAAAGCAGGGCTATGGTTTTGCCAGGCAGGCAGCCATTGAGAATTCTCATGGTGCTTATATCTTAACCGGCGATTCTGACACCATTTATCCTCCGACATGGGTTGATACCATGCTGAAGCCAATACTTTCGGGGAAAAGCGTTGCAAGTTCCGGCACCTATTCCTTTCTTCCTGGTAAAGGACAATCGCGCTTACGATATGCTTTCTACGAATTCTTTCGTGACATTATTCATGCTTTGCGAACTATTAACCGACCTTACCTTGCCGTAGGCGGAGTAAATTTTTGCTTCCCGCGTGAAGAAGCTCTAAAAATAGGTTTTATAAAAAGCAACTCTCGCTCGGAGGATGGTTCCATGGCACTGGCCATTCTTAAAACCGGAAAAATAAAAAGGGTAACACAGTTAAAAGCTGCTGCCTGGACCATTACCCGATCGGTTGAAAATAGCGGTACTTTTTTTAATGCAATAAAATTACGCATAATCAAGGAATTTAAAAGGATTAGTATCTATTTCTCCAAACACGGATAGACATTCATCAATAAATTCAAAAAACTTTTTAATCCAGAAATAAATCTCATTAGTATGAATACAACATCTCCGATTGCAGTAATAGTTGCTTGTGATAATCATTATGTGATACTTTTGGCCGCGCTCTTAAAATCAGTCGATTATCATCATAAATCTGGCGAAAACATTGAGGTCTTTATTGTTGATGATGGTATCTCGAAAAGCAACGGGAAAAAAATGGCAGCATCTCTTGTTTCGGACAAAATGCATCTGAACTGGATACCTATGGATGATGCCATCCCTGATACGATGAGGATTCCTTTCGACCGGACTTCTTACCCTAAAAACATACATACCCGGATATTTATTCCTCATTTTATACCCGAACGCTTTGAAAAGATTATCTACCTTGATGTAGATATGATCATGATGCGGGATATTTCAGATCTTTGGAATATTGACTTAGGTGATCATATGCTTGCTGCAGTTATGGACCCTCGTTTAAAGGTATTCAGCAATTCGTGGGGTGGGATATTAAATTACAAAGAGTTGGGCTTTGATCCTGAAACCAAGTATTTTAATACCGGGATTCTAGTGATTAATGTCAAAAAGTGGAGAGAAGAAGATAGCGCTGTTACCGTTGTAAAATGCATTTCGGATAATGAAAAATTTGCCAATTATCCTGACCAGTACGGGTTAAACATTGTGATGGCCAACCGCTGGCTGGAACTGGATCCACGATGGAATGCATTTGCTTCTGATGAATGTGCCGATCCTTTCAATATTCATTTTATTGGCCGTAAGCCAATGTATAAAACCTACGACAACCGGGAGGAATTCCTGAAAATTTTCTTTGAACATCTTAACCGTACCAAATGGAAAAACCTCAGGCCAATTGGCGAATCAAAACGGTACATCAAGAAGCTAAGCAATGTGATTAAAAAGATACCTGAATTTTTTCGCCGGTAATTCTGTTATAACCTTTAATCCTCCGTTGAATGAAGAAAATTATTACGTATTGGCGTTATCTGTTTGAATACCTCAGGTATGGCGATTTTATATCTGTTATTTCGGCAATTAAGTATGTGAAAAACAGAGCATCACATAGTAGTGACAGGATTATCAAGACATCCGTCGGAATATTTTTTTGCCGGAAAAATACTAACGATTTTCAATTTGCCAACTATTATTACGAATGGAACGTCAAGAAGTTCATCCTGGACCATATCAGGGAATACAAGGTTTTTATTGATGGTGGTTCGTGCATAGGAAGTTATAGTATTCTTTTATCCAAATTCAATATCAGGTGTATTGCTTTTGAACCGATAGCAGAAAACTTTTCGGCTTTGTTGAGAAACCTTGAATTGAATAAACTTTCGGATAAAGTAGACGCCTATCAGTTTGGTCTCGGAAATGAGAAGAAACAAGCTAGCTTCAAATTTAATGCAGTCAATACCGGCGCTTCATTCTTTGATAAGGAAGGTGGTTCCTTTAGTTTTCAATGCCAAATTCGCACCTTTGACTCGTTGGTTGAGGAACTGAAATTGGAAAGGAATGAAAAGATATTGTTTAAACTTGATTTAGAGGGAATGGAAACAGAAGCATTGCAAGGTGCGGCTGATTTTATAAGACAGTATGCAAACATAACATTTATCATTGAGTACAAACACTCAGGAATAGACAACGTAATAACGCTACTAAATACTTTAGCTGACTTTGAAATAGGAATTGTAGATCAATATAATATCTATGCCCGCAAGATCAGGAATTTAAAATAATCGAAATTGAGATGACAGCATTAAAAATCATATTCTGGGCTTTGTTTTTCGTGGTATTTTATGCCTATATCGGATACGGAATTCTGCTCTACATAATCATAAAAATCAAGCGGTTAGCTGGTTTTTCGTTAAAAATCCCACCTGATCCCGATTACGAACCCGATGTAACTTTGTTTATTGCTGCGTACAACGAAAAGGATTTTATTGCCGGGAAAATTAAAAATTCGCATGAGCTGGATTACCCTGCAGGTAAACTTCATATGATTTGGATTACCGATGGTTCGGATGATGGAACGCCTGAGGAATTAAAGAAATATACGGATGTTGAAGTATATCATCTGCCTGAACGCTCAGGTAAAATTGGTGCGATGAACCGTGGAATGAGTTTCGTAAAAACACCTGTTGTTGTGTTTTGCGATGCTAACACATTGCTGGGAAGGGAATCTATCAGGCGGATTGTTAGTTTGTTCAGCAATCCGAAAGTAGGATGTGTTTCGGGTGAAAAACGGATTTTCAGTAACGACAAAGACGCTGCTGCCGGTGCCGGTGAAGGCTTGTATTGGAAATATGAATCCACACTTAAAAAGTGGGATGCGGAATTATATTCGGTTGTAGGAGCTGCCGGTGAACTTTTTGCCATCCGCACCGAACTGTATCGTGAAGTGGAACGCGACACCTTGTTAGATGATTTTATTATTTCACTTCGGATAGCGCAGGACGGGTACACTATTCAGTACGATCCGGAAGCCTATGCAATTGAAACAGCATCAGCTAACGTGAAAGAGGAATTAAAACGTAAAATCAGGATATCAGCCGGAGGTATTCAGTCGGTTGTCAGGTTGAGGTCTCTTTTGAATTTCTTCAAATATGGAACTTTGTCGTTCCAATACATCTCGCATCGTGTTCTGCGATGGACGCTGGCACCTTTGGCGCTATTATTTCTCATACCAGCAGGGCTCATACTGGCATTAATGGAAGGAATACTTGAATTCGGGATGTTCAGTTTGCTTTTCTGGCTTCAAATGCTTTTCTATTTTTCTGCTCTTTTGGGCTGGTATCTTGAAAACCGGTTGATCCGTATAAAATTATTATTCGTTCCATATTATTTTTTCATCATGAATCTTTCTGTTTTTCTTGGATTAAAAAGATACCTGAAAGGATCACAATCCGTTAATTGGGAAAGAGCTAAAAGAGGAGTTTAAATCTTAATTTATTATACGTATGTTGCGGATATTCACTGCTTTGTTGTTGTTTACATGTTTCTGCTTCAAAGGCAATCCTGCCTGGAGTCAGCAGCATGTTTTTGTTGTTGATACTACAGTAACACTAATTGATGCCCAAGTTTCGCCTTATAACCAGGTTCAGCCAGGGGATACTGTAATACTCAGTTCAGGCCTGCGTAAATTACTACGGATCCAAAATTTTTCGGGTGAAAAGGATAAACCTGTAATTTTTATGAATCACAACGGTCAGGTTATATTTGATACCGACCACTATTATGGTATGTCGATTCTTAACTGCCGATATTTCAGACTAACCGGAACCGGTGACGTCAATAATTTCTATGGGATTAAGATCGCCCAGGTTACTGATGGTGCAGGAATAGGAATTGGTGGTATGAGCTCCGATTATGAAATTGATCATGTTAGTATTGAAAATTGCTTGTCGGTAGGAATTTTTGCCAAAACAGACCCGGATTGCAGCTTGCTTACAACACGTGATAAGTTTACCCAATACAATACCCTGATTCATGATAATTATATTGGCCACACAGGCACTGAAGGTTTATATATCGGAAGTACACAATATTTTGGACAAAAGATAAATTGTAACGGGGTTGATACACTGCTGCTGCCATCCTTGCTTGAAGGGGTGAAAATATATAAGAACATTATTGAGTATTCCGGTTGGGATGGCATTCAGGTGAGTTCCGCTTCAAAGGACTGCCAGATTTCTGATAATGTTGTATTATTCGACAGCCAGAAAGAGTATTATGGCCAAATGTCAGGGATTATCATCGGAGGGGGGTCCAAGTGCGATTGTTACAATAATTTTATCAGCCAGGGAAATGGGCAAGGTATCCAGGTTTTCGGACTTGCCGGCGAAAAATTGTACAATAATATTATAGTTGATGCCGGTAGAAATTTCTTTCCTAACGATTCCACCAGGATGGTTTATGGAATTTTTGTGACTGATATTTCTGCTGAAACGGACTCATCCTATTCTATTCTATTCAATACAATTATTAATCCTAAATCGGATGGCATCCGGTTTGTGAGTACCGTCACAAAAAATAACCTTATCGCTTCAAACCTGATAGTCAACCCGGGGAATTATGACTTTTATGAAAATGGCCATACTTCTTTTCACGGGGTGGATTCCTATATCATGTTTCCGAGCGGTTCGGCGAATACGGTCGTAAAGCAGAATTTTTTGACCCGTATCCTCAGCGATGCTCAACTTTCCAACTCAGGTTTCATGCCTTTACCCAATTCTCCCCTTGTTAATGCTGCCTTCCCGGAAAACAGGGGAGTCAATTTTGATTTATACAATCATACCAGGCCTTATGGCAATTCGTCCGATATCGGGGCTGTGGAATATAACCCGGCTTCCCTGGGAATAAATTCGAGTCACTCAGATGTACTTAACGCATTAAAACTTTATCCAAACCCGGTCCGGTCGACACTTTCCATTATTTTTCATTCAACCGACTTCTCAGGTGCGAAGCTTGATGTATATAATCTTCAGGGGAATCTGGTGAGGAGTAAACATCAACCTTGTATCGCCGGGAAGGAACAGGAAATGCAACTTCAGGTGGATGACCTTGCTGCTGGGATCTATTTATACATTCTAAGTTCAGGAGGGAAGAAAGACTCCGGAAAGTTTATCAAGATCAATTAATCCCATTATTGTACGGTATCAGTAGGTTATAAATATCAGGATACTTTGTTACAAAACCATCAAATACTCGTTGAGGTAAAAACTCTATAAGCTGTGCGAATACGTACTAGCCGTTGTTCATTGTGAGGTAATTAATTACCGAACTTACGCTTTTCAAATTTTCACGCAGTCAAAATGCTCGTAAAGTATAGATATACAATGATTTCAAAGAGCGTTTTTATCTTTTAAGTGGACACTAGTGAAATGAAGTGAGTAAATGTATGAACGGAAGGTCGGATATTTTAAAATAATTGGCATTGCCGGTGCGTTTTTTCAAGTAATATTGAAAGTTATTTGTAGATTCGTGCTTAAAGTTCTGCGATATCAATTTGATTAGCGAAATCCAGGTGGTGAAACAAAATGTTAACTATTAATCTGATTTAAAAGGCAGTTTAAATGACCATCCGCAATAGAATTCTGCTTATGAGTGTAGCCATCATTATTCTCCTTTTTGGAGTTCTTTTGGCTTTTTTCAAATCGCAGCAAAGGCAAACCAATTTGATATTACACGCCTCTGTGGCACAGCAAATTGAACTGGTAAATACAGCTATTAATGTAAAAACTAATCAATTAAGTGATGTATTACAGGATTTTACAGTCTGGGACGACCTTATCCACTATATCAGTCATCCAGATCAGAGATGGGCAACGGATAATATTGGTACCAGCCTTGGTTCTTTTGATCTGTATTCATTAAGTGTATATGATTTGGATAAACGGCTGATATATAATTTTGGAAATGAACCTGCTGATATTTTCAGCGATTCAGTTCAGAAGTTGAGTGTGCTGGATGCAATTATGCTTAAAGGTGCGACTCATTATTTTTACAACTCACCTAAAGGCATAATTGAGATATCCGCTTCAACCATTCATACTACTCACGACATCAATCATATAACTCCAGCCAAAGGTATTTTTGTCCTCAGCAAACGCTGGGACGGTGCTTTTATGAAGGAACTCTCCGAAAATACGACCAGCCGGATAAGCATCAGTGATATGGTTACTTCCGAAAAGCACAAAATTGAAGATGATTCATTAATAGTTTATAAAACACTTCCTAACGAGTACTCCGGGACGTCGGTCATTTTGCAGTTCAAAAAATCCAATAAGGCACTCTCGAATTATAGTAAAATTGACACTTTCGTTTTTGTTATCCTGTGCTTTTTCCTCTCCGTCCTCGTATTGTGCTTCTTCGTAATCCTGTACCGTTGGGTCCGGAAACCACTCTCTATTATCTCTGAGAGTCTTCGAAGCGGGGACACTCAGCAACTGGGTTCTCTCAATAAAAACAAAGATGAATTTAGTCAGATTGCGCGCTTGATTGAGGTATTCAATCAGCAGAAAACGGAATTGCAGGTCGAAAATTCGGAGCGACGCCTGACAGAAGAAAAACTACTGAAGCAGAGCAATATACTTCAGGGACTGGCCGAAGCCTCGAATCAATTGTTGATAGGCGAAAATCCCGATGTAGCAATCAGGAGTGCCCTGGAAAAAATAGGTGAAATAAGCCTGATTGACAGGATTTTCATCTATAAAAATGCAGCCGATCCCATCAGCGGCATACGGAAAGTGAAGCGGGCATACGAATACATTGCACAGGATATAGCCGGAACTTTGAATGACCCGTTCATAGAAGAGATAAAATACTATCACGACGATAGCGCCTGGTATTTCCCGTTATTTGAGCGAAACCTGGTAAAGATTTTTACAACAGATTTGCCCGAAAACATGAGGCTGCTTTTTGAAGGACAAAAAGTGAAATCGATGATGCTGGCACCCATACTCGATAAAGAAGATGATGCTTTCTGGGGAATTGCAGGATTTGCTGATTGCAAAACTGGGCACCTGTGGACAACCGGAGAGGAAACCACCTTAAAAATGCTTGCTGATAACATCAGGAATGCATCCAGGCGTTACGAGACACAGGAAAGCCTTCGTACTGCCATGTACCAGGCCCAGGCCGCTGACAGGGCGAAATCCGAATTCCTGGCCTCCATGAGTCATGAAATACGCACTCCAATGAACGGTGTTTTTGGTATGACCAGCATACTATTGCATACCGATCTCACTCCCACCCAGCGTGAATACGTCGAAATTATTGAGACATCAGGAGATAACCTCATGAATATCATTAATGAGATCCTCGACTTTTCGAAAATAGAATCCGGGCGTATGCAACTGGAGAACAGCTCATTCGACCTGAGAAGATGTGTTGAAGATGTACTCGACCTGGTTGCCCCCAAAGCACTTGAAAGGCGTCTTGAGATTATGTATTATATTGAACCTGAGGTGAATCAGTTTATTTTTGGTGACGGGTTCCGCCTCCGCCAGATATTGGTTAACCTGGTAGGCAACGCCATCAAGTTTACCGAACAGGGCGAAGTGTTCATTTATGTTGTGGTCAAACATCAACGTGATTCTGAAGTGACCCTCGAATTTTCAGTTAAGGACACAGGCATAGGAATTCCAAAGGACAAATTATCGGGAATTTTCACACCCTTCACCCAGGCCGATGCAACCACCACACGTAAATATGGTGGTACAGGTCTGGGGCTTACAATTTCCGCGAAGCTTGTTAAATTAATGAAAGGGAATATATGGGTCATCAGCAAGGAAGGGGAAGGTTCGGATTTTCGTTTTACAATAGAAACACAATTTATTGCAGCTGCCGGTGAAGAAAACCCTGTTCACAAGCTAAAAAATAATCTTGCCGGTAAGCAGATTCTCATTGTTGATGATAATCCGACAAATCGTAGAATACTGAAACTGCAATGTGAATTCTGGGGGATGGATGTCACGGTTGTCGACTCGGGTTTTGACGCTCTTGAACTAATTTCGGGAGGTCGGATATTCGATATAGGGGTTCTGGACATGCAGATGCCTGGAATGGATGGTATAATGCTGGCAAAGGAAATCAGGAAGACGCTGAATAAAAATGTATTGCCATTAGTCATGCTTACCTCAATCGGATACAATTTTCAAACGGAGGAGATGCAAAATCTCTTTGCATTTTATGTAAATAAACCCATCAAGCATTCACAATTGGCAGAGATATTGCTCAAAGCACTTTCTCATTCTGCAGCCAAACCTTCAACGTTTTTAAACGACAACTCTGACCTCAAAGAAGTGTCGAAAAAATATCCTTTCGAAATCCTGGTTGCCGAAGACAATATGATTAACCAGAAAATGATTCGCAATGTACTGCAATTATTCGGCTACACTGCCGATATTGTTGCCAATGGCCTGGAAGTTATCGAAGCCATACAACGCAAAAGCTACGAGTTGATCTTTATGGATATACAGATGCCGGAGATGGATGGATATGAAGCAACCCGTATCATCATAGAGCATTTGAAAAGCCAAAAGCCTATTATCATTGCAATGACGGCCAACGTTATGGAAAGCGACCGCTTAAAGTGCATTGAAATCGGGATGGATGGGTATATCGCGAAACCGCTTAAAGTTGAGGATATCAGGAATGCATTTGAATATTGGGGCGAAAAACGGGAAGCCCAGGACTAGCAACCTTTTAACATTCAACGAAATAGCCCGGGTGTTTTGCATTAAACTATGGAAACCAATACGCCAATGTTACGGCAAATTCGTTCAAAGTAAACGGAATATATCGTCAGCCACAAACTGAAATTTATTATGGGAATGAAAAAAATATTAGTAACAGGTGGAACAGGGTTTATAGGGTCACATACTGTTGTTGAATTGCAACAAAGTGGGTACGAGGTAATAATAGTTGATAACCTTTCTAATTCTTCCATCGAAGTGCTCGGCAAAATAGCCAAAATAAGTGGCATAATGCCTGGTTTCGAGCAATTCGATCTCGCTGACGGGAACCTGACAGCCGAGTTTTTACGTCTCCATGCCAGCCTGGATGGGATTATACATTTTGCGGCATTTAAGGCTGTAGGTGAGTCTATGGAAAAACCGTTGGAGTACTACAGGAACAATGTTTTATCACTTGTTAACCTGCTCGAAGGTATGAAAGCCAATGGAATAACAAACATGGTGTTCTCCTCCTCCTGCACCGTATACGGCCAGCCTGATGAATTGCCGGTTACAGAGAAGGCACCGATCAAGCCGGCCTGGTCGCCTTACGGCAATACCAAGCAGATGTGCGAGGATATTCTAAGGTTCACTACCTTGGCACATCCGGTGCAGGCTATCGCTCTCCGGTATTTTAATCCTATCGGGGCTCACCATACGGCATTAATCGGAGAGTTACCGCTAGGTGTTCCTAACAACCTGGTGCCTTTCATAACCCAGACCGCAATCGGCAAACTCGAATGTCTCAGCGTTTTTGGTGATGATTACAATACGCCTGACGGAACGGCTGTGCGCGATTACATTCATGTTGTTGATATAGCAAAGGCGCATGTGGTAGCCATTGAGCGCATGATCAGCGAAAAAGGCAAACCGAAGCTTGAAATCTTTAATTTGGGTACAGGAAACGGACTTTCGGTTTTGGAAGTTATTCAGTCATTCGAACGGGTAAGCGGTGAAAAGCTAAACTACAAGATTGTCCCCCGCCGCCCTGGAGATATTGAAATGGTGTGGGCCGACACCCGCTTTGCCAACGAGGAGCTTGGATGGAGCGCCGAAAAAAACCTGGACGAAATGATGTCATCGGCCTGGAAATGGGAAAAGTCGCTGGCATAGTGGATGTAAGAAAATGAAACCTTATCATTAATTAAAACAGTATACAAAATGAAAAAAATTCTGGTTACCGGCGGGGCGGGATTTATAGGATCTCACCTTGTACGGTTATTGGTGAATAAATATCCGGATACACTTATTGTCAATTTCGACAAGCTTACCTATGCGGGTAACCTGATAAATCTCACTGATATCGAAAATATGCCTAATTATGAGTTTGTTAAGGGCGATATTGTTGATGAGGATTTCGTGATGGCTACTTTCGATGCTTACCGCTTCGACGGTGTCATACATCTTGCGGCTGAGTCGCATGTGGATCGCTCCATTGTCAGCCCGAAAGAGTTTATTATGACCAATATAGTAGGCACCGTCAACCTGTTGAATGCAGCACGGCTTTATTGGAAAGATGATTTCGCTGGAAAGCGTTTCTACCATGTTTCAACCGACGAGGTATATGGTTCCCTCGGTGATGAAGGTAAATTCCTCGAAACCACTCCTTATGATCCCCGTAGCCCATATTCCGCCTCCAAAGCCAGTAGCGATCACCTGGTAAGGGCATATCACCATACGTATGGTTTGCCGGTAGTAATTTCAAACTGTTCAAATAATTACGGGCCTAACCAGTTTCCCGAAAAGCTTATACCGCTCATTATAAACAATATAAGGCATAAGAACCCTCTACCGGTTTACGGACAGGGAACCAATGTGCGCGACTGGCTTTATGTGGAGGATCACGCAAAAGCGATTGATCTTATTTACAGGGAAGGGGCCGATGGAGAAACATACAACATAGGCGGAAACAACGAGCGCCAGAATATTGATATTGTTAAAACCCTCTGCCGCATTATGGATCGCATGCTTGCCCGCCCCGAAGGTGAAAGCGAAAAGCTGATAACCTATGTGAAAGACCGTGCAGGACACGATCTCAGGTATGCTATCGATGCCACCAAGGTTTTCGAAACACTTGGCTGGCAGCCCGAGGTGCAGTTCGATGATGGTTTTGAAAAAACGGTAGCCTGGTACCTCGAAAATACCCAATGGCTCGATGAGGTTACTTCAGGCAATTATCTGAAATATTACGAAAAAATGTACAAGGACAGGTAGTTCAACTACCTAAACCTGAGTTTCTATTTGTTTGATTTACTTAATTTAAGTTTCGCATCGGATTAAATCCACATCCTATGCGGCTTTCATTTTTATAATTGCGTGATTATCAGTGGCAATTTTATCCAATAATTCTTCTGCGTTTACGTCGAAGATTTAGGATATAATAGACAGCAATTCAAGCTGATAGCCCCAGATTTTCTCTACTCCTGACTTGAACACATCTCTCAGGTCAAACTTTCATCTATTTGTATATCTGACATATAGCCTATAAAAAAATGCGATTTTGGGTTACCCAGAGTGGATTTTGCTAAAATTGCTCATTTTCCTCTGTTGAATTCATCGGCTCTTAAGGTGCAAAAAATATTTTTTGTAGGTTTGGGTATGTTTATCGGTAAGAAGAAAAATAAGAGCGGTAAAGTAAGTGTTCGGATTTTTCAAAAAGTTAATCGAACAAACCGATTACTAAGACCATAGGATGCAGCAGTGATCCTGATGAGATCGCACGACCGGTTGCGGAAGGTTATCAATGGATTGAAGAGCATTCTGGGGCAATATCATTTGATTTTAATGGGAAGAAGGACCAGATGTCCCAGGTTCTTGACATGATTGATCAACTTACTGCATCAGGTGTAGAACTTCTGTTAGGAAAGGTCTTTGACGAAATCGGCTTCAATCAAATCCCGGATGATTTATTCCGCAAATTGATGCTAGCCAAACTATGCTACCCCTTAAGTAAACTTAAAACCACGGCGTATCTTGCCCGCTATCATCACCTTTATCTGGATGTACATGAGGTCTACAGATACTTGGATAAGCTTCACAATACTCAAAAAGATCTGGTTCAGGATATTAGCTACACGCACACGCTTAAAATACTGGGTGGTCGGATTAGTGTTGTTTTCTATGATGTTACAACACTGTACTTTGAGACTGAAGAAGATGATGAATTGAGAAAAGCTGGATTTTCAAAAGACGGGAAACCCGAAAACCCTCAAATTGTACTTGGTTTGCTTGTTGGTGTGGATGGTTATCCCCTGGTCTATGAAATATTTGAAGGCGACAAGTACGAAGGGCACACCATGTTGCCCGTATTAAATGGATTTAAAAGCGATACAAGATTCATAAGCTTGTTGTAATAGCAGATGCAGGTCTTTTATCAGGAAAGAACATTGAGGAGCTTACAAAAGCTAAATATGAGTTCATTATTGGAGGAAGGATACTGCATGAGCATTCAGATATAAAGGAAAAAATCCTTGATCTGAAGTTATCCAATGGAGGCTGCACCGTGATCACTAAAGAAGATGGGTTGAAGATTGTTGTTAATTATACCGACAAAAGGGCTGTGAGGGATAGGATAAACCGCGAAAAAGGAATCAGACGTTTGGGGAAGCATGTCAAAACCGGAAAGTTGACAAAGGCCAGTATTAACAACCGCGGCTATAACAAGTTCCTAAGCATATCTGGCACTGCTTCTGTGAATATCGATTACAAAAAAAATACAGAAAAGGCTAAATGGGATGGACTGAAAGGATATGTAACAAACATCAAACTTGCCGAAGAACAAGTAAGCGAAAATTATCAGCACCTTTGGAAAATTGAGCGTGTTTTTCGGATATCCACAAGCGAACTCAAAATCCGGCCTGTTTACCATCGGTTACAACGCCGAATCGAAGCTCACATCTGTATCACTTTTACAGCATACAAGGTTTATTAGGAACTTGAACGCCAGCTAAAAGAAATCGGGTCGATATTCAGCCCGGAAGAAGCGATAAACATTGCCAAACCATCTTTAGCGTGCAAATTACGATCCCCTAAACTAAAGAGTACATAAACAAAGTGTTGACTCTTACTTCTGAGCAGGAAACTCTGGTGCGGATTTTCAGGTTTTAGAGTTGGGTTACCCAATGGCGAATCAGGAGGAGTATAAGCCAGGTAACCTGCTTGGCGCTTCCTCTTTCCCAAACCCTGTAAAATCGTTACTGACCATAAGGTACCAGTTTGCTTCGGTTTCTGGCGTTATTCAGGGCATCTATAATCTGAAAGGAGTTAAGTTCAAACATTTAATACAGAATTTAAGGGATACAGGGAACCACGTTTTCAAGATTGATGTGAAAGGATGTGAACCGGGTATTTTTCTTTATACACTGCTTGCCTCCACTTTTACTGAAACAGGAAGATTTATAAAAATTAATAGAGGCAAGGCTGGGATTTTAAGTGCTTCAAATTGTACGATAGGTATGCCTGGTTTTGCTTCAGCAGTTCCGGAAACAATGAAGTGTCCTGTATTTTGTTGTGCCAGTGAAACCATGATATTTATTAACTCCTGGTTTTCTCTTTCTTTTTTTGGGGACCTAAGTGGGGACAAATTGACCTTATTAGTTCTGAAATTCTGCTGTGCAGATGCTGGTGTGCAACTTAATCAGCATACCAGCATCTGCTACTTTTGCAGACCATCTTGTTATTTGGTAAATATGTTCTGAGCCGATCTATACCCCGTTCCGGTTTTAAACCAGTCAAAATATTGAACACCGCTTGATTCACCCCAGGGTACAAATTTAAGATATGCCTCAGTGATCTTTGTTTTTTCGACCGGGTAATCGAAATGGCTTGAAACATCCAGGGCAAAAGGCAGGTTGTTTTTTGTTACATAATAGCGCCCTGCGGCTGGATTGCTATCATCATCTGAACTTCCAAGTATGGATGCATCAGCCAGATCCGTCGGTGGATTATCAATAAGATGCACCTCATAGCCTCTCTTCCCGTCCTTTATCATAAATGGATTATAGGGCGGAAGTCCCATTGTACTTATAGCGACTGGTGTTGACAGGTTAATGGTAACGGTAAGCTCTTTTGGTGCGACATAAACTGCCCCGGGAGTTGTATTTACGCCAACTGCTGTCCCGCCCGGGAAGGGTAGCAGGTTGAACCCATTATCAAAAACAATGATTGTGGCTTTTGACTGCCCGGCTTCGGTGCCATTGCTGTTCTGAACTATATACGATTCTTTGATATTGGTCCCGGTGACGCTGGCAATTAAATTTGGTGCAACGGGCAATTGAATGCCTAACCCATTCTGGAAATAGCCTCCCATAGCCGAAAGTTTGGCCCTGAGCACAATTTGAACCACTTTGTTCTGACCGTTGGTAATCTGGTTAAAGTTATAGTCGACTACCATGTCGTTAAAATCATAATCGCCCTGCGATGGCCACAAATCTTCGAAAGCCAGGCTTCCGAAATTTTCCTTCGAAGGATAATAATTATTAAAAGACTTGGAAGGGTCATTAGGATAACTATCAAACGCATCAGATATTCCATCATGGTCACTGTCGCTTTGCGAATAATCAGGCAGCGGCATATTTTGTGTTGCAATTGCCTGGATGGGATCGGCGGTTACATAAAATACGGCATCATTAAAATCGTTATCCGAACCCGCATCGCGTCGAATGTCTTCAAAACTGAGCAGAAATTTACCACGCCCTATATCATTCAATAGCACAGTATGTTGCTTTTTAGCAGCATCTGGTTCCGGGTTCAGGTTAATATCCGAATAGAGTGTCCAATTACCGCCGGTAATTGTGTTGCCACGGAAACCATCAGCAACCAAAACCCAGCCAATTTCTGTTCCCGGAGGGTAAGTCCCGAGGTGAACCTTGTTCCCTGATGATAAGCCTCCGCCACTTCCATTGAAGGAGACATTCGGGAAAATTACATGAATAGAATCAATGGCACTGGGAGATGACGGCGGATTATTCTTATTGTAAGTGTAATAGCCTAATATATTACGGTATCCTGCGCCTTCGGAAACAAAGGTCACCCATACGTTGCAGGCTTCATTCAGTAGAAGGTTGTGCTCATTGGACGTTGAAAAATACTGGGGACGCCTGTTGACTGCATTTACATAGTCGGGAAGTGTGGCATTAATATCCTGGAGCATGGAAGCATCAATGACATCATTGGGTAAGGTCAGGTAATTGGGAACTCCGTTAGCGTTGTATGTGCCCATGGGATAAAAATTGGAGATTGTCGATTTGAAAAATGACCCGCTTCCGCTTTTAAACCCCTGGGTATTATCTTTGCCCCCAAGCGTAAGGTTCAATTCTCCATTCACAACTTTTACTTTCTGCATGGTACAGAAACCGATAGCAGTAGTACCAACAGCCAGCGAATCTGTTCCTTCAGCAAACTTGTATGGTGAACTGAAAAGCCCCTGGGAATCTGTAATTCCGCTCAGCAGGACGGAGCCATTGTTTTCGGGAATATCCGAGTAGACATCAATTCTCATATTGGGAACAGGCGCCCCGGTGTTGTCGAGGGTATATACTTTTATCCCAATTTCTTTTGCAGTCCTGAACTTAAAATCAGGGCTGACTTTCATTTCACTGATATTAGTAGAAGTTGCGGTTGAATTATCTGCTATTTTCTGACAAGAAATTCCTGCTATCGCTAGTATCCCTGTCAATAATAAGAAAGGTAATTGTTTTATGTTTTTCATTTAGCTTGTTCTGTTAATGTTGTAAAAAAGAATAAGTTCTTAGGATAATATCCAATTTCAATTGCCGTGCCAAAAAATAAAGGTATTGATAATGAGAGAATTGTGGTTAATTAGAAATCACGACAATGTCTCAAATTGATACATAATTATCAATTTGAATATATCCCATACAGGATAAAACGGGTTCAGCCCGGTTGGTGACGGCCGGACCGGCTCTGGAAAGAAATTATAATAATTTGTTCAGGTGCTTCCTGATTTTCAGGTGAAGTTCAACAGGGTTGAAAGGCTTTGAGATAAAATCATTCATTCCCGACAGAAAGATGTTCTCATACACATCGGCTTTGGATGAGGCCGTCAGGGCAATAATCGGAAGGGTGATATATGGATCGACTCCTAGCTGCCGGATAGCTGTGGCTGCCTGGTAGCCATCCATTTCGGGCATCTGCAGGTCCATCAGGATGAGGTCAAATACTTGATGTTTAATCTTTTCGATAGCTATAAGCCCGTTATCGGCAGTTTCGACTTCCAGGTTCCACCCCAGCAGGAACTTGCGCGCAATCACTTTATTAACTTTATTATCTTCGACGAGCAAAATACGCTGTTTGTCGAAATGGATAAATTCATAGGCCGCTTCTTTGGCCAACGCGTCATCAGGGGCATTAGCGCCTTCCGCAAAGTTGATGGAAAAATAAAAGCAAGTTCCCTTGCCGGGTTCACTTTCGACCCGGATGGTGCTGCCATATAATTCAAGGAGTCTCCGGGTTATTGCAAGCCCAAGCCCGGTTCCCCCGTATTTGCGTGAAGTTTCAGAACTGGCTTGTGTAAAGGCTTCAAAAATGGAGTCCAGGGTGTCGTGATCCATCCCAATACCGGTATCCTCGACCGAAAAGTCGATCAGCACATCTTTCCCTTTACGCGTATTCAATTTAAGTTCGATGCTGACAGAACCTTTTTCAGTGAATTTGAGAGCGTTGCTGAGCAGGTTGTTCATGATCTGTGACAGCCGGAGCGGGTCGCCTATCACGTTCAAGGGAAGGTGGTCGTCATAATGATAGTGAAAATCAATGCCCTTTTGACGCGCACGTATCATCATGGTCGACATGATCTCTTCAATTATATTCTTAAGGTTGAAATCGATTTGTTCGAGACTGATTTTGTCGGCTTCTATCTTGTTGAAATCAAGGATATTGTTAATCAATGCCAGCAGGTTTTCGGCTGAGAATCTAAGTGTTTTCAGGTCATCCAACTGGTCGGGCCTGGGATTATTCTGAATAAGCAGATGGGAGTATCCAATCACGGCATTCATGGGAGTACGCAGTTCATGGGTCATAACCGAAAGGAATTTGCTTTTGGCTTCAGAGGCTTCCTCAGCCCTGCCTTTTGCTGACTGAAGCTCAATGTTGGCTTTTTCAAGTTCATCATTCTTGATCACAATGCTCAGATTCTGGGCTTCGATCTGCCCTTTCTGCGCCCTGATTTCGCGGGTTCTGTCGTTGATTGCCCGTTCCAGGCTTTCGTTATTCCTCTTCAATTTGCCGGTGTACCATTTCAGCCCGGTCCATAATAATAATAGTAAGCAAACAGCCAGGATCAGGATTATCCACCACTGGAAATACCAACTGCGAACAACTTTGAATTCCCAGGATAAGGGTTTACTATACAGGAAATTGCCATATTGTTTAGCCCGGATTAACAATGTGTATTCCCCCGGTACAAGGTTGGCAAGAATTATTTCATTCGTTTTATTCAAGGGAATCCATACGGAGTCCCTGCCTTTCAGCAACATTTCTATTTTCAGGTACTTAAGCGGGTAATCGGGTACACCTACCTTCACCGTTACAAAGGATTTGGTATTGACCAGAGTGCCGGAAGGTTTATACGTTATCTCGCGGGTGTTATCAAGCAGAAGGCTTAGGATTACCGGGGTACTGGTTGTAACAGGAAGCAAAACCGGCGTTGATACGATCAATCCACTAACAGTACCTGCCCATATCCTGTTTTGGTTATCAAAATAAAGACAGCGATAATCAATTGATTTGGAAGACATCCCAGCTCTTTCGTCAAATGACAGAAGTTCACCCATCACTAACTCGTGTAAACCCCTGCTGTTCCCGAACCAAATATTATCGTTTTTGTCGACGGCTAATGCTTTTACCGCGTCGGAGGTCATATCCCCGTTATTGATACGCTCAAATATGCCGCTTTTGTATTTCAGAAGTCCAAATGAAGTGCCAAGCCAAAGTTCGGATTTCTTGTTGAAAGCCATATCATTAACATTAATATCGATATTCCGCTCAAATTTCAGGGGCCTGCTTAGATTGTTAAATCTGTTGTTCACAGCATCGAAACCGAAAAGAAAAGCAGTATCTGCCATACCGCCTGCATAAACTTTGCCTTTGATATCTAAGGTGGTCGAAAGGGGGCGTGAGGTGACACCTTCGAGTTTCCCGTATTGTTTTAATACAAAGTCAGGACCTATGCGAATCAGAGAGGCATTCGCATCCTGGCAGGCCCAGATGCATCCGGCTTTATCGGCCATAAGGTGAAATACAGCACCTCCCGAAGATTTCATATCGTATGTGTGCAGATTAGCCCCATGAGAATCCTCAAACCAGATTCGGGCATCTACATCCGAAAACCATATGCCGGTTGCTACCGGAAGTGCCTGTAAAACCGTTGTTTTAACCGTTTTTAGTATTGAAGCGCTACCTGTGGAAGAGGGATCAGCCGATAGGATTTTTTCGCCGTCGCTAAAGCAGATCCGGCCATCCGGAAACGGATTGATGCTTTGAATATAGGTCGATGAAAACTTCTGGAACGGAGCCCCGAAGAGGAAGGGCTTCATTAGGAAAAGGCCATTATCAGAGCCAATCCATACCTTCCCATTCCCGGCTAAGCATAGATGGTTGACGTTTTTCTCAGGGAAGCCTGCAACTTCGGTAAAGTTGTACTCAGACCCTGTCCTGCTTATCCGGATCAGCCCGTTAGCCCAGGTACCGGCCAGAAACTGATCAGGTTCGGTACTGATTATGAATGACACTTCCGCCTTTAAGTTCAAGGGCCGCATTTTTTTGAACAACCCCTGTTTGTTAGTCTTAATTTCGAACAACCCATTATGAGTGGCTACCAACATGGTTTCAAAATCAATACTGATAACACATTGAATATTAGACAAATGCTGCGGAAGTATTAATTCTACAAACCGATCAAGCGGGGCATCATATCGGTATACGAAGCCGGGTTCCGAAAAACTGTACAAATTGCCAAACCCGTCTTCTGCAAAGGAGAAGGACCGCTGGAAGTTATTGGTAGAAGCTTTTGCCCCGGGAGCATATGCTTTAAAGGAATTGTTTTTAAGGGTGTAGATTTTATGATTATCGCTGACCCACAGTATCCCTTTTCTATCTTCATATATTGTTTTTGGGAAAGCCAGGAGGGAATCCACTTCTTTTACCGACCCTTTTTTTAAGACAGAAACATCCCACGATTGCGGGTTGCTATTTATTCGTATAAGCCCAAGGTCAGTTGAAGCAATAAGGTCGCCATTGTTGCGGCAGAAAACTGATTTAACATATTGGCTTGGCAGTTCATCATGAACCTGTAAAAAACTATGACCATCGAAACGAAAAAGGCCATCGTCAGTCGCTACCCAAATAAAGCCGTTCCTGTCAGTGGTCACCGCCTTGACCAGTGTATTTGACAGGCCCTCATCTTCGGCATACCGGATAAATTGCCAGGATTGCCCAAAGAGAACAGAACCGCTATAAAAAAAGACAAATAATATTAATAAAGCTATAAGGATCTTTTTCTGAATCGCTTGTTTATTGCAAATAGTCAACTTTAACATCCGCATTGAAATATATAGGTAAAGATACGATTATAAGGTTAAGAATATATGCCCTATTTATTTTTTTTTGTTGCATTCTTATTTGTGTGCAGCGATGCCAGCGTTTTACACGCTTTCAGCCTCGCTTCTGACTTTAGACCAGGCTCCCTGTAAAACTGCAATGGATGTAACCAGGGGATATGCATGTTTGCACGGTCCTTTAGAACTCAATTCCACTGAAAATTGAATAATGCGATTCGGCAGGATATCATTATCTGGCGATCTATACCCGTGAGATGGATGGATTCTATTATGAAGTTTGAAGGCCTTTACAACGGGATAAAAATAATTCGGTTTCAATCGCAGCATAACCAATATTTCCTTACTTTTGTGCCGCTTAAGCCGGGTGTTTAGATACTCTGAATAAGTTTCGATTTTGGGTATCTATTGCCAGTTTTGAGTTTTTCGGGATGTAGCGCAGCTTGGTAGCGCGCTTCGTTCGGGACGAAGAGGCCGCTGGTTCGAATCCAGTCATCCCGACATCGAATAAGCCTGCTTGCAGTTAACAGGCAGGCTTTTTTGCCACTTTAGCTCAGTTGGTAGAGCAGCTCATTCGTAATGAGCAGGTCGTGGGTTCGAGTCCCATTAGTGGCTCATAATATTAGTGATGCGGGCTGCAGGTTTTTCCTTGCAGCTCGCTTTATTTATGGTGTTTGCCGGTTTCATATAATGCAGAATATCAAACCTATAGCTGTCGTAGATATTCAGGAAGTTTTTATCACATTCAAGTTAAGAAATCCTGAGATCCTCCCAGACAATCAGAATAGGCACGAACACTTAGACAGTATCGACAGTGAAAAGCTGTTCTTTGAGCAAACCGTGATTTAAGGGTTTTGGCGGAAAACCTGCTTCCGACGAGCAAATACTGAAAGACAGCGTTAAGCAATATGGAATTTGGCAGGTAAATTTGTGCATCTGATGTTTTCAAAGAGCTTTTATGGAGTAAGCTGGCAGTGGTAAAAGCACTCCGGTCATTCTCATGCAATTCTCAGTCTCGGTTCGATCTTCTATAAAAGGAAATCTTACAGCCCGAATTGGTTTTGCGTTTCTTCAACCCTGGGAGGAACCGGGATTTCCTAGAGTAGCTTCGCCCTGTAACATTGCAAATTGTGTATGAAACAAGGAAAATTGCCATCCGATAAAAAAGGTTACCTATATTTACAGTAATGAAGAAACGTTTGTTTTTTGTTTTGTTTGTTCTCTTCGGCTGTTTCAAAACTACCGTGGCACAACAACTTTATTTCAATCATCTTACTGTAAATAATGGTTTATCGCAGGGCGTAAACAATTGTATTTACAGGGATTCAAAGGGTTTTGTCTGGGTCAGTTCATTCGACGGACTCAACCGGTTCGATGGAATGAGTTGTGTAAGTTTTCGGTCGGCCGTTAACGAAACGGAGGGTTTGAAAGGAACCCTTTTCCTGAATATACTCGAAGATATAAGTTCAAATCTTTGGATAGGCAGTAATTCGGGCCTGAATTTTTACAACCGCCGGTTGGACCAGTTCCAGAATTTCAGGATCGAAGGCAGAAGCAGTGAAGATCAGTTTTACTCTCCTTTTTATATCGATGACAGGAACAATATATGGCTTCAGTCCAGTTCTGATATCATTCTTTTTAACCCCGCAAATAAAACCTTTACACTTTTTAATCATTTTTTCCCATCAGGGAGCCTACTGGTGAAACCGATGACCGGCAAGTTGTACCAGCCGTTGAATGAAATCATTGCCATCAGTAACAATCGCCCGGTATTATGGGAAGGTAAGGTCTCAATAAGCGCAATTGAATGGAAATCAAATTGTTTTGTGTTACCGTGCAGCAACATCACTGCAATTGTGCCAGCCGGGAAAGATGATCTATGGCTGGGTACAAACAAAGGAGTATACCTCTATAAGAGCGGGCATGCAACAAAATATGTAAACCGTTTTGCAGGTTTGGAGATTGGGAATATCTCAACACTCCACCTTGATCAGCAAGGTACTCTTTGGGCCGGTACATCTCAGCAGGGTTTATTCCGTATAGATACTATGTCAGGCATGATCAAAAATCATTATGAGTATTCAGTTTACAACAGTTATGCTCTTTCAGGAAACCAGATTCAATACATCATTACGGACGAAAAAGGAGATTTATGGGTTTCTGTCTGGGGTAAAGGAGTGGATTATACCAGCCTGAGCCGCTTCCGCTTCAACCATCATGTAACCAAAGAAGCCGTATTACAGGCAGGCAGTGACAATTTTCTGCGTTCCGTTGTTCAGGTACATAACGAAATCTGGTGCGCCACGCAGGCTGACGGAATATTAATCCTCGATGCTGATAAAAACATTAAACAGTCCCTGCGTAGCGGATTGCCACGGTCAATCGAACATTTGTTTGTGGACAAAAATGAACAGGTTTGGGCTTCGACATTCGAAGGCCTGTTCCTGATCGATCCCAACACAAAAAAAATAATAAAACTACCGGTAAATAGCTCTGGATCGGGAGCAGCAGCCGATCAGTATAATTATATAAGCAGTCTTCAAAATGGCTCTTTGCTTGCGTCGACCAATGTCGGCTTGTATAGTATCAATAAAGTGAAAGCTGTCTACCAGATCAAACGTGCTAAAGGCATTAACAGTTCCAGGGATGTGTTCCTGACTACTTATACTGATAAACAGGGCCGTGTGTACATTTCACGTGCATATAAAGGATTCGCGGTATACAGATTAGCCGGTGATTCATTGATCCTGTTAAAAGATGTTCCGCTTGAGGCAACCATTAAGTGTTTCAGCGAATCAACTGACAGCAGTTTATGGATTGGCAGTACATTGGGACTTGTGAATTTCAATAAATACACGCTTCAGATTCAGCAAATTTATACTGACAGGGATGGACTTAGTAATCAATACATTTATGGTATTATTCCTGAAGGGGATAATTTGTGGTTAAGCACTAATAAAGGCATCAACAGGTTTACTACAGCGACCAGAACCGTAAAAACATTTTCGGACGGGGATGGCTTGCAGAGCAATGAATACAATACATATTCCTTCTGTAAAACAGATAAGGGAGAGATACTTTTTGGAGGTACCAATGGATTGAATTCGTTTTATCCTGCAGATTTCAAAAACACTTCCTATGCACCTCAGTTAATACTTACCGGATTGCAAATAAATGATACCGCTTACGAGCCGGTAATTAACCGATCAGAGATCGATCAATTAAGTGTTGAGTACGAACAAAACACTTTAGGCTTTCAGTTTACCGTAATTCATTATGCCAATGCTGCAGCCAACACACTTACATATATACTTGAGGGATTCGATAAATCCTGGGTAACGGTTAGCAGTAAGACTTTAATCAGGTATGCTAACCTGCCGCCGGGGCATTATACACTCAAAGTCAAGGCATTTAATTCGGATGGAATTGAGGCACTTAAGCCTTATTCTTTACCTATTACTGTTAAAGTGCCCTGGTGGCAAAGATGGTGGTTCCGGTTATTGCTGGTTCTGTTTTTTCTCGGCCTTGTGTTATTTGTTGTAAGGAGCCATATCACCAGGAGGCTTGAAAAACAAAGAAACGAACTCGAAAAAATACAAGCTGTCGAAAAAGAGCGCAACCGCATCAGCCATGATATGCATGATGATATAGGAAGCGGTCTCACCATTATCGCCATTCTGAGTGAGGTGGTAAAGAAACAATTGTCAGAACCTGAAAAAGCAAGGGAAATACTGGATAAAATTGCGGTAACGTCGAGAGACCTGGTTGATAACCTGCAGGATATAATATGGTTACTTAATTCTCAGAATGATACCCTCGAAAGTTTATCATCATATATTCGGGAATATGGGTTAAAATATTTTGAACCGCTATCCATACAACTTGAGTTTCATTATCCTGAACAATTTTCCCTAATCCGTTTAGGAGAAGAACAGCGCCGCAATGTTTTTCTGACTGTAAAAGAGAGTTTTAACAATATTGCTAAATATGCAGAGTGTAAAAAAATAATTGTTACCATCAGGGAGGTGCCTGATGAAATACTCCTGAGTATTGAGGACGATGGACGGGGATTTGATGTTAAACGCGTACGTCTGTTTGCCAACGGATTAAATAATATGCAGAAAAGGATTGAGCTGGTAGGCGGGTGGTATTCCATCACTTCACTGCAGGACAAAGGCACGATCACGAAGATTAGACTTTCGGTCTAACCCTTTTTTGTTATACCAAAAAGTTGAAGATGGATTATCTTTGGGTACTAAAAAGTGAATTCCGGTAAAATGATCAGAGTAGTAATTGTTGAAGACATCAGGGAGATACGTGAAGGTTTGCAGATGCTGATTAATGGCAGTGATGGTTTTGTGTGTGCCCAAACATTCGCCGACGGGGAAGAAGCATTGGATAAGATTCCAGCTATTAGTCCTGATGTTGTATTAATGGATATTAACCTGCCAGGCATAAATGGTATCGAAGTCGTGCGCCAGCTGAAAGTGCAATGCAGTCAAACCCAATTTATTATGAGCACGGTTTATGAGGATGACGAATCTATTTTCGAATCGCTTAAAGCTGGTGCCAGTGGCTATTTACTTAAGAAAACAGCACCGGCTAAAATCCTGGATTCAATAATGGAAGTTTTTCATGGCGGGTCCCCTATGAGTGGCCAGATTGCCCGAAAAGTTATTTCATCCTTTCAGCAAAAAGATACAATAGATGATTCGGAATTGCTTACTCACCGCGAAAAGGATATTCTAAAATCGTTAGCCAAAGGCCTTAGGTATAAGGAAATAGCATTTGAATTTGGTATTGGTATTGAAACCGTGCGTTCGCACGCCCGTAATATTTATGAAAAACTGCAGGTGCAAAGCCGCACCGATGCCCTAAATAAAATCAGGGGCAAATAAATCTATTGATATCGAGATTCGTGATGCTATACATCCCCTAACACTATTTGGGGATTGTCAGAATGTGCAACTCTGCGCAACTTTACATTCCGGGAAAAGCTTTCCTGCATCCGCGTGTAAGTCCGGGAATTTGCGTCTCTGCTTTAATCGCAATTTTTTATTTACGGATTAAATGTTCCGGATGGATTCACATAATGAATTAATTAGACTGCATTCCAGATGACTGATTTTCAATCGACCATGAAAGTGATTAGCCTGATTCTTCTATTCTTCATGCTTGCTGAAGGCTCTTATGCCCAAGGCAACTGCACGGATGAGTCTATTATGGCTTTGAAGGGGAAATGGATAAAAAACACCGCCTATGATGCGGGTAAGGCCAAGTCTCCGGAAGCTGTAAGACACATGGACAAAATGGTGCAACTTTTACAATCAGCTTATGAACTGGCAGGAACCGAAGCTAAATACTGGTATGATGAAAAGAAAGATGCGTCTTGGATAAAAAACACGGCTTTCCCCTATTCGTTGAATGCTGATTTTATGGAATACTATTGCAACAGCTTTCAGAAAACAAACAATTTAAAGCTTGGAAACGAAACCGGAGACTGGTTTTTTATTTGGGCAAATACATTTGGTCGGTTTGCCATGTTGGACCAGGATTTCATGATTGAAAACAGGCAAGTCTACCAACTCACTCCCCAACTGGGCGAGTTGGATGGGTTTCCGCTTTTTGCGGGAGCTGATGGAAATGAATTACAGGGCAGCAAACAGTTTTCGCGGACTATTCTAGTCTCCAGGACCGGCCAGTTACCTTATACCCCTGTTAGCCGCAAACAATATTTACTTGCGTTTTTAAAATACAGGGAAGAATCGTATAAGGTTGATGTTGCTTATGAGACTAAACGCCCGGTTAGGAGTGATGCAGAAGAAGAAGAAGCAAAAAAACAGGGATACGACAAAGCCGACCAGTTTTCAGGACCCGATCAGCGCGACAAGGACAGGGCTAAAAGCAACTACCTGCGATTTTACGTTTCCGACAAGGAAGAACATCAGAATGCGCTTACTCAGATGGAGGCAACTTACCGGAAAGATATCAAACCGGCTGAAGATTTCCTGGATAGCCAACCCGCAGAGGAGTTGTCCAAACCCGCCCTGCTGAAACCCGGAAATCATAAAAACGACTTTAAAATTTTCGAAAACGAGCCTAAAGGCCGCATGCTGGTTGCGGTTAATGAAAATTATTTTACTAAACAACCTGGCTATAATCCTCAGTTTTTTGCTGTTTACTGGATGTGGGGAGGCAACTCACCGGGAACCAACTTTGGATTGCAGGTTGAAAAGAACTTTGACTTCAGGTCATTGCAGCAAATGCTGGATAAATAGATTTCAAATTCAAAAACCGCACTCAGTTTATTGCTGTTCATCGTTTTTGCTTGCAGATTTTGACTTCACTTTATGCAAATTACAGATATGAAAAAAACTATCTCCTTTATAGCATTAATCAGCCTGTCGGTTGGAGTTGCTATGGCACAGTTCAGTGTAAATAAAATTGTAAACCACAGCCTCGATAAAGCTGAAAGCAAGATTGTAAAAGGCGGAGGGAAACACACTACACAGGCTGGTGAAACCGGCACCGACAAAACTTTAAAAGCTGACTCCGACAATTCAGGAAATACCAAACTGGGAAACTCAAACCCGGATAAAAACGGTGCTTCACAGGAACAGGAAAAACCTGCCCCTGTCCTTGAGTGGTCAAAATACGATTTTGTTCCCGGAACTGAGATCATTTTCGAAGACAACCAGCAGGACGAACAAAATGGTGAATTCCCATCAAAGTGGGATTTGGCAGGGGGTGTTTATGAAAATGCGGTTTTCGACTCCTCCAATGTCATTTACATACGCGATCACGCCCTCGACGGAGGTATTTTCCCTTTAATGAAAGATCCTTCGGCCGATTATCTTCCCGAGCAATTTACAGTTGAGTTCGATTGCTATTTCATCCCTTCGTTCACCAGCCAGCGCTATATGTTATCGTTTTATGCAAAGCGGAAGCAGTCAAGCATAATGACCCCGCTCACTATTTATACCGGGGCCGTAAAATATGGCACAATTGCTGAGGAAAAATACCCGGGAGCAGATGGCTATACTGATAAACAGGCACGTTGGCGGCACGTTGCCATATCATTTAACAAACGGGCCCTTAAAGTTTACCTCGATGATGCCCGAGTAATCAACCTGCCCAATGTTGACGGGAATCCAACAGGAATTACTATTAACAGTGATATGACGAAGCAGGGAGGGGCTTATGTAAAGAACATACGGATAGCCAAAGGTGCAGTCCCTCTTTACGATAAGTTTATAACTGACGGCAAATTTGTTACCACCGGTATCCGGTTTGATGTAAACAAAGCAACCATCAGGCCTGAATCGATGGGAACTATCAATTATGTTGTAAAAATGATGACCGACCATCCTGAGCTCAGGTTTTCAGTCGAAGGACATACCGATAGTGACGGAAATGAAATTTCGAACCAGAAACTTTCGGAAATGCGTGCCAAAGCCATACTGGATCAGATGGTTGCCCTGGGAATTGATGCGAAGCGGCTGAAAAGCAAGGGATTTGGCGAAAGCAAACCTATTACTGCAAACGATACCCGCGAAGGCAAGGCGCAGAACCGACGGGTCGAATTTGTGAAGTTTTAATCCATTGGATATTAATGTCATAAGTTTAAAATGAAAATCGGATCCAGTTCTTTTTACATCCAGGTAATTCTTTAAACTTCTGAAATCGAAAGATTTGGTTTAACCATTTGAATAATGAAAATACTATTTAGTATCATAGCAATAATTCTTACGATAAACGGTTTCGCCCAAACCGAAACCTTTGATATTGTTACATTTAGCCCTCCTCAATCGTGGAAGCGCGATACACAGGCAGGATCAGTTTCGTTTACAGCCTCTAAAGGCAATGCTTTTTGTGTTGCAGGATTATACAAAAGCCGGCTCATAAATTCGGTTTCCGAAAAGGAATTCCTCACCGAATGGAACGAGCTGGTAAATATTCCGTTTGGCATTAGTGATAAGCCTCTGATCAGCCATTCTATGCAAAATGGATGGAATGTTTTCTCAGGATCTACAAATGTGACAACGAAGCAAAGCGGTACGTATACCATAAAGCTAGTTTCGTATGCGGCTGATGGGAAGATCATTTCAGCCTCAATAAACAGTAACAGCGCCCTGTTTAATAAAGAAGAGGAGGCTTTCCTGAGCTCTATAGCATTGATTAAAACAAACGGTTTGTCAAGTGTAAATATCCATGGTTCCCAAGGGGAAGCAACTGCACTAACGATTAGCTCAGTAAACAAGCCAATCACTCCTGAACCGGGTATTGCAGGCGTTTGGGTGGGCTTCGAGAACGGGAAATATGTTTTCGGTGTTACCTCCTACGATTATGTGAACAACCGGAATAATTACGGATCAACCTATAAAGCCACTGCACAGGCTATAAAATGGAGAGTATTCTGGAGCGACGGGAAATATTACGACGGAATGCCGCACGATGGGCTGATCAACTTTAACCGGAACGATCCCAAAAACGATTATGCCGGTTCCTATTCCATGGATAGAAATATGGTTACAGCTAAAATGGATCATTATTCATCGGCTAACCGACTGTATGTGTTTTATCCCCCGGCAAAATTGAAATACCTCGATAAATATGAATATGTAAAATGCCAGCCCGTGGATGGTTTAACACTGAACGGAACCTACAATTCGGCCGATCCTACATCCATAGCCTATTACATCTCGCTTAATAAACCTAATCCTACTATCAGTTTTACAACAAATGGTCAATTTATCGATGATAATTATATTGGCGAATATGCAAACGATCCGAAACTTAGGCCTGGCAGCGGGAAGTACGAAATTAAGAACTTCACCATAATATTGAATTATGACGATGGAAGGGTTTTGCAAAGGTCATTTACTGCATTCCTGAATGAATCGCCGGCAACAAGTAAAATATTTTATATCGGCAGCCGCGATATGAAACTGAAACCCTGAAATGCGAAACTGGCAGTACTTTATTAAGTATGAAATTAGCTGCAATTCAATCAATTAACTACGGATACAAACTAATTCCCACAAACCAATCAATTTGTTTATATGAAAAAGATCATCCTGATACTCTTAAGCCTGACATATTTTGTTTTTGTTATTCAGGCGCAAACCAACACAAAACAACCGGCTCCCCCGACTCAGAAAGAGATAGATGATGCGGCCAAAGCCATGCAAAAAATATCGGAGGGCATGAGCCCCGAAGAAAAAAAGATGATGGAGCAGATGGGTGTGAAATTGCCTACAATGCAGGATATGTCGAAAGTGAACGCACTACAGATGCAGCAAACGATGGACCTTGCCAACCGAGTCGTCCCTCCGCTTGACGAAACAAGGATCGCTGCTATTTCGAAGACTCCTTTAACCAGCGGTACTCTCCCAGCATACCTCATTGCAACGCACAATAAAGTTTTAACACAATTGGTACCCCTGGCCGAAGCGAAAGGTGAGGCCCTTTACCAGTTTGCTAAGACTAAATATCATTCAGCTCAGGCAACCGGGAATTTTGCTGTCGATCTTTGGATGATGGGCAAGATTGAATTTGCTCTTTACGTGATGGGTAAGGCTTGTATGGATGATCCTGCCAATACCGATAACCTGAATAATTATGCTTCTATGCTGTCGATGTGCGGAGCCGAACAACTTGCTCTTCCCTTGCTCAATAAACTCAACAAGCAGTTCCCTAAAAACAGCACTGTACTGAATAACCTTGGCCAGGCCTGGTTTGGACTGGGCGACATGCCAAAAGCTGACGCTTACATGGATAGCACAATACGGTTGTTCCCGGCTCATTCGCAGGCTAATGCCACCAAGAGTGCGATCGAACAAAGCAAAGGAAATACGGATGCCGCCGTTGCTTGTATGAAAAAATCGATCCAGCAGGCATATACAATGGAAAAACAGGATCAACTTTCAAAACTGGGGTATGAATTTACGGAAAATGATATCAGGCTGCCTTTTAAATCCGGATCTGATCCATTGGGACTCGAGAAATTTGTAGCACCGGCCATACCGGAATCGGTAGAAGAATCAATCTTTCTCAAAGAAGAATGGAGTCAATTTAAAGAAGCGTGCGAAGCTAAAATTGATCAGTTATCAGCCCTTCGTGGCCAGGCCGAACAAGTTGCCACTGCCGCCAGGAAAAAGAGAGATGCGGAAATTATGAATGCAGGTAAAACCGGAGCTAAAATGCAGACGCAGCCAGTTTTTGCACAGGCGGTTACACTCAAACTTGCAGCCTTATCAACCGATTCGGATGGATCCTATACCAGGCGGATTAAAAATGCCACTGAGAAATTAACCGGTTACGAAGCAAGTAAAGCTACTCTAACAAAGAATTATAATGAGGCTGTCAAAAAGCTTGATAAGGAAGAAGAAAAGCAAGATGGTGAAGGCAGGGCGAATGCCGACTTTTGCCCGCGGTACTTTGCACTGAAGAATAACTATATAAAGGCGTATAACACAGGACTAGAGCAGGTACAGAACGAATTCTTAGCCGCTACACGCCTGAAATTTAACCAGGAAACCTATTACAGGCAGTACGTTTTATGGCCTGAAGATTGGGAAGTAGAAAAGCTCACTACCCAGATCCTCTGGCTGAGCACTATATCGAGTTCATTTCATATTTTTGTTGATGGCCCCTTATGCGGGCCTGAAAAAGAGGTTAATAAAGGAAATGGTAAACCGTTGCCCGATTTTGATGATATCCATTGCCAATACCATTCTGAGTTGTCAACCCTGGTGGGGAAAATCAATATGGATTGTAGCAGGCTTTCAGCCGAACTTGACCTGGATGTCATAAAACTGGGAATAAAACAAAATATGAACAAGGAAGGATTTGCCGACCAGTTTATGGGCTGCTCCGTTGAAATTGGGACAAGTAAAACTCTAGGTTCAAGGGAACTTGGGCCACTCAAGGCTGAAGTTTCGGTTAGCGGCGGGGTGAAAGCCGAATTTGACCGCACCGGTCTGAAGGATATAACTGCCAAAGTCGGTGTTGAAGCGTCAGTTGGTGGTGGTGTTGTTCCGGAAACAAATCCACCTGGTGAAATTCAGACGGGCGATATATCTGTTACCGCAAAAGTGGGAATGGACGCAAAAGTCAGTCTTATCAGCGGTCATGGGTCGATTGAAGGAGCTGGTGCGCTGAGTGGTATGAATAAAATTAGTTTCTAGAAATACATTTTATCCTTATAGTGCCTAAGACCCCTTACTATGAAATTACTCAATTTCATCACAACTGTTTTCTTACTTGTCTTGTCAATCTTTTCCTTCGGGCAGGATTGCGATGTTGCCGTCCTTGCTCAAAGGAAAACAAGCTGGAAATTTGAAGAAACCCATCTTTCGCCGACAAAAGACAAGCTTTTGACAAAGCAAAAAGCGGTGGCGCTGGCGCTCAGAAAAATTATTGTGGATGCCTATCCTCAGCCTGTTGGATGCGAAGCACGCTGGAACGATTCGTACCATGACCAGGATACTTATGCGGAATATTGTAACGGGGTATTTTGGAGTACGGCAATGTTTTTCAAGTTCGGTTGTGGATACAATAACAAGGAAATTGTTGATGATGAAACCGGCACCGCCATTAGTATTAGTGTTAACAGTGAGAATCTGCTTGGCGCAGGGAGTGTAACGCTGAATGATTCAGTTTATGTGGCAAGAAAAGTGCCGGTGGGAGTGAGGGATGGTGCATTTTATTATCAGCTGGAACCCGACGGGCTTTATTATAATACCCGTGGTGGTAAATTTGACAAGGTATATGTTTTTACCCTGCCGGGGAAGCAGCCCTATATACCTATGACCCGGAAGGAATTTCTGGGCCTTGTCATACAGAGTTTCAAAAAGATACAGCAACAGGTTGAAAAATCGGCTGCCGAAATTAAAGATCCCCAATGGCAGAAAACATATCTGTCACGCGAAACGTATCATAATACAACAGTAATTGCCGAATTCGAACGCCTGCTTATTAACTTGCCGGCAGCCGATGAAGCAAAACCGGCTATTATCGATATGGGACATGGTTCCGGACTGGTAGACGAAAATCTGCATTTCCCCGGATTTTACGATACAGAGGATCCGAAAAAGATCCTGGGTTGTATTTCGCGTGAAAACAGGAATTACTATGATAAAAAATTACTTCTTACAAACGCTCAGCTTATTGCTGTGCATATTGAGGGGTACAATGCGTCTTCACAAGTGCTTGCCAATGTGGTAAAGGAATATGACCAGAAAATGGATTTTAAAGCAATTGGGGCGTTAATGGGGAAGTAATATGCAAATAGTTGTATAACAAGTAATTAAAGTTCACTTGTGCCTTCTTCACTTATAACCTTGCACTTGAATTCTTCTCATACTGTTTCTCTATTGATAATTCAATATGTACAAGGCAAGGAGGTAATATATTTATTAATGGTCAGAAAATCAAATAGATAGTTTCTGTAAATTTATAATTTGCTACAAGCTATTTTTATTTAGTCCGGAATATTGAAAGATGATTCATTTAAATTTAATATGCAGCTTATTAAATTTAAATAATGTATCTTGCGACTAATTCTGAACCATGAGAACCCGAATTTATAAATTCATTTCAATACTGGCATTTGCAGTTCTGTATGTTCAAACTGCAATTCTGGTAATTATTATACTTCCGTTTGCCTATCTCCGCTTAAAAAAAAATGTAAAATATTTAGTACAATTCTGGGCAAATTCGGTATTTTGGGTTTTAGGAAAAAGATTGAAAATTTATGGGATTGAAAATTATTCCAATAGCAAGCGATACATTATCATAGCAAATCATGCCAGCCTGTTCGATATCATGGCCATTATGTCGTTCTATCCCGGGGTGGCTTGGTTTGGTCATGAACGCCTGATGAAAGTACCTGTTTTCAACCAGATTCTGAAAATGGTCGACTATATCCCAGTTAAGGAGCCTACGATTAAGAATACCAGGCTGATGATGGATGAAATAATCGAGAAATCAAAACAATGCACTATAGCCATGTTCCCGGAAGGGACTAGAACACTTAATGGCAGTATGAATAATTTTTTCAGGGGTTTTATTTATATTTTGAGAGGTTCGGAGGCTGACATACTGCCCGTTACGCTCAATGGTTTCTATTCATTAAAACCTAAAAACCGGTTTCATATTAATTTCAATGCTAAACTCAGTGTGGTTATCAATAAACCTATAAATTTCAATGTGCTTAAAGTAAAAACCGACAAGGAGATCATTAATGAAATGAAAAAAATACTTGAATCCGGCTGCCTATAGCACTACGGTTCAAAGAAACACAAAACCTCAACCAATGGAGAACATGCAAAGCAAAGAATGGGTTTTTATTATCAATCCGACCGCCGGCAGTGGGTATGCAATAACTCTCAAGCCTAAAATAGTGGAAATGATACAAAAATATGCAGTGGATGCTGAAGTGGTATGTTCAGAAAAACCGGGACATGCTGCCGATCTGGCAAGGTATTACGCAGGCAGCGGCTCAAAGTATATTGTAGGGGTTGGGGGCGACGGCACGTTTAATGAAATTGCCTCGGCGCTTTTGCATAAAAAAGGAGTTACCTTGGGTTTGGTCCCGGCTGGTACCGGCAATGATTTTATTCAGATTTTAGGCTTTCCCAATCGCTTTGAAGAAAAAGACTGGGAAATCTTATTCGAAAAAAGAACTTCCAAAATAGATGTTGGCTTGTGCAATGGATTTCCCTTCTTTAATGGAATGGGTTTAGGTTTCGATGCTCAGGTTGCTACTGAAAACTATACTTCGCCCGGTAAAGAAAAGAAAGGCGGGAAACACAAATATATCTATCACATTATTAAAACATTGCTGTTTTATAATGAAAAAAGAATGACGGTTTTATCGGCAGGAAACGACCAAGAAACGGATTGTTTCATTAACACGGTATCCAACGGCAGGCGCTTTGCAGGAAGTTTTTTTCTTACTCCCAAGGCAATTGCTAACGATGGGCTATTGGACGTGTGCATGATCAAAAAACTTTCCCTTCCCGAACGGTTTAGAATTTTGCTCAAAGTGCCCAAAGGAGCCCACCTGCAGGATAAAAAGGTGAATTATTACCAGACCAGCAAAATAGATATTGAATTCAGTCTTCAGGTCCCGTTTCACCTGGATGGGGAATTGCATTTTGCAAAGCATTTTGAAATAAGTATTCTGCCTGATGCTATGAACATTATTTTCAACCCTGAAGGAAATCACTTTTTGAAGATAAATTAATTGGATAGAAATGGAATATGTTGCTTTTTTCGATCTCGACAATACCATTATAAAAATTAACAGTGGGGAAGCCCTTCTGAGAAGGGGGTATAAAAACGGGTTATTGTCAACTGGGAAACTGATACATACATATTACCTGTTAATATTGTACAAGGCACATTTAATTGATTCATTGAAAATTATTGAAAAGCTCTGTGGCTGGTTAGCTGAATCGACGATTATTGAACTTGAAACTTTGTGTGATGAAGTAGTTGAAAAGGATCTTCTTCCAGCTATACGCCGTGAAATAATCACTGAAATCAGAATGCATAAAGAAAAAGGAAATCTGGTGGTGATTCTTTCGTCGGCACTGGCCGAAATTTGTTTGCCTGTGGGAAAGCATTTAGGGGTGGACGATGTTATTTGTTCAGAGTTGGAAGTAGTAAATCAACGCTATACAGGGAGGACAAAGACCGGGTTCTGCTTTAAAAATGAAAAGCTCAGGCGAATGAACGAGTACCTTAGTGCCAGCAATTTATTACAAGAAAATTCCTCCTATTATGCCGATTCAATCGACGATTTGCCTGCACTGCTTACTGTGGGTCATGCTGTTTGTGTCAGCCCGGATAGACGGTTAGAAAAGGCAGCCCGGCAACACAATTGGGTTGTACATAACTGGGTTTAGAATCCTCATCGCTTTTTGGCCCCTGTTAATTGCCTTGTTTATTATATTGTCGTGCTAAGTTGTAAACTTTCAACGGAGACTTCAGGAAATAAGAAGAAAGAATAAATTTCAGTATTCCCAGGCGTACTATCAGAAATACATAATTTATCCATTGTATGATAACCGCTTAGCGGACTTGCTTTTTGGCAGGTACCTGGTTGAGGCTATAGGCAACGACCGTAGTAGGATACAACGAAGTTACATTTATCCTGTGCCTTTTACCTTCGTGCAGATCCACCACCCAGTTGCCGACAAAGTAACCTATGGTTGCTCCCAGGAATTCATCCGAAAGCCAGTGCTTGTTCTGGTATATTCGCGAGAATAAGGTGAACCCGGCGGGTACATAGGCTAAAATTTTAAAAGCCGTGGTACGCGCATGGCGCGACATCACCGTCGAAAGCGCCATGGCACTGGTTGCATGCCCACTTGGCAGGGAGTGAAAATTATCATCAAAAAAAGTAAAAGGCCGGAAAGTAAATGCACTCTCCCCGGTCAAGGGCCGGGCTCTGCCAATTCCGATTTTCAGCATTTCAGTTAGTGCTTCGGCGTAAATACCAGCCTGTAGTAACTCGATAGATATTTTTTTGGAAGCATTATCGTGAGCAAGTAGCCCATAAACACCAAATGCACCTGCAACACTACCAATAGAATACCATTCGCCGTAAATCCTTCCCCCCACAACGGCTATGCTATAATAATAACGCTGTTCCCCCTGGGTAGCGTTCATCATGGGTTGATCCAAAGGCATAAGGGCAAGCGTTGCGGCTGCTACTGCACCCAGTTTAAGCCAATCGCCACCTTTCCAGAAGGTAGGTTGTTTCGCAAAAAGAACTGTTTCGCGGCCAAACTGGGAAAAGCTATATAATTTTTTTTCCTGAATCTTTTCAGCTTTGGTTTCCGGCAAGGAATCTTTCTTCAGGTCCTGGGCGAATAAGCCTGGATGAATGGAGAAGAATAACAACAGTAACAGGCTGAATTTGTGCCACATACTTTATTGCTTTTTTATATAGTCAGTAATCATTTTAATTGTAATGTCCTTTGCGTTGTTTATCTTCCAGGTAAAGTTGAAGAAATATTTTCTGTTCGGTCCGTACCGAATGAATAGCGGAAAAATCGTCGAGGTAGCGGTCGTTGAAATAAATGAAATGCTCAAAGCCCAGGCTTAGTTGTTTGAACAGTTTTACAGTTACTCTTGGTTTTAGAATACTGATGATATTATTACCAGGTGCACCCACGTAGGTGTGAACCATATAATAGTAATAGATCAGTGAAGCTGTTGCAAATTTACCCAGATTTATTATGCTTTCAAACTTTCCTTCTAACCCGGCACCGTAATTATAGTCTCTTAGTTGCGAAGTGTCAGGGCCAAACCGGGTGCTGTTCCCAGCAAAAGGTACTAGTGCCAGGTGGAGGTTCGTGTAAAGGTCTATACTTGAATTGATTGGAAGTTTTGTGAACAACCCGCCACCCAAACCGATGGTTCCAAGCTCAAAGGTCATATTATCCATATAATCATAATACTGGAATCCCCCGACCAGGATGGCCAGATTGCCGATTTGCCTGTTTTTGCCAAACAGTATTCCATAACCGGTTATATCATCCAGGAATTTTCGTCCTACTCCAAAATCCAAATCGACCCGGAGTTTGAAAAAATCGAAGGGCTTACGTTTACGGATCTCGAAAGGATTCCCGTAATCGAACTGTGCATTCACCATCATGCTGTTGGTTCCGGTACCGCTCGAAATGCTTGTGCCGGTGTTTTTCCTGTGCAGACCTGAATACAGGGAAATATTAAGAGGCTCCTTCTGATAAACTTCCACGTTGGTGACCCTGGAACATTTTCCCTGCATCAGGCGGTTAAAACCCCGCATAGGATCGATTATGCCAGCCGCGATTTCCCTCAGCACCCGGTTTGTCCCTTTCGTCCTATCATCTAAGATATTCGAGCTTAAGCGATACAGGATTTCACCCAGAAACACCCCGCTGACGGGTGTATTGATTATATCGTTGCAGGAAGGGCGTGTATTTTCCCCGAAATATTCCCACATCAGGCTTCCGGCAACGGCAAAAGGAATGGACTGGTAAAAATTATATCCGTTCGACCGAGCTGCATTATAGGAAAGCGTCCCGGAATAGGGGTGGCCCACGAAGTTCACCCCGAAACGATCATTGTCCCATTCCCAGCCATATTTCATATTATATTTCCACGATGCAATCCCTATATGGGCATAGTCAGCGTTCAGAATAAGCCTGTCAATCGACCAGGTCAGAACCACGGCACCCAGCACCTGTAATGAAGGTTTCCAGATTGGGTGCCTTAAATTGTATGCAGTGTCATCGTTAAGCAGATCCCCGTATTTATTCTGGATGGTAGTATCGATGAGTGCGCTCTTTTTTGGCTCATTTCCCAGTGAATCGGAATGCCTGGCAGTTTTGGTCTCTATAATTTTTTCCAATTGTTTGTCGGTATTCCCTTTAGCAGGTATTATCGAGTCGGGTGCCTTCGTATTTTGGGCGGAAAGTAACTGGGCAAGTACCAGGAAAAGGACTAGCAGTAGCGAAGTTTTCATTTTTTACCATATTTAGGGATAAATTCAGGAAAACGCCAGGATTCCTCTAAAAGAGCGGCTCTTTCCATTCTGCTGACAAAACTAACATGCTGGGCTCAAACAAGTGTTATATAACTTTTGCTAAAAGTTATATCATTCACACATGGGCTAACTGCAGCAAAAGCGAAGGCTGACAATATTTTTATCCTACTGATATACTACTATAGCCGGTTTTCCGATTTCGAAATCCCTGAGACCGAAATCGGAAGTTCTTAGTGTATTCATTTTCAAAACATTAATTCCTGTTCCGGGGATAGCAGGGTAAAAAGCAAAAGATATTTGAAAGGAATTGATTACCAGGTTTTCGTTCTTGATGAGTACGCCCAGTCCTATTTGCGAGAATATGTTACTGTTTTTGAACCCGGAAGAGGTATTGCCCAGGACGCCAAAAGAATAATTGATAAACGGGCCAAAATGGAACCCCAGTACATTCCAGGGTGAATAGGATTGGGTTTGCACGGTAAAAAGCAGGCGGCTGCTGCCCGTAAGGGCAATGCTGTTAAACCCGTCGATTCCATATCCATCGTTCAGTGTAAGTGAATCGGCAGCGAATCGGTTTATGCCGATGATAAGCTGTGGCTTGATAAATTGCCTGATTTTCCATACACCGATTTCAAGAAGAGGAGTAAAATACACTGCACTCACCGAGGCTGTGCCTTGCTCGGCTTTCGATTTCGCCAAAAAAGTCCCGATTTCTGAATTCGAGCCCAGGTAGCCCCACGGGTAATAGTAACCGACTGAAATACGTGCCCCCAGGTAAAAACGGCCCGAATTATTTTTTCCCTGGTAGCCTCCGGTCAGGCTAAAAGCGCGCCCTACAGGGATATCTTCGGGCACCCCATACTTGAAAATATACCTGTCCTGCAGGTATGTTCGCGTGGATATGCCAATGCTTGCCAAATATAAATTCTCATTTGAATATATATTCTGTGTACCTGGCACATCGGCTGGTTTTTCAAGATAACGGATACGGTAATATCGTATTCCAGTAATGAAATTAGTTGAACGACTATTTTCGGTGTTGCCCTTAAACAGTTGAACTGCATCTCCTACCCAGAAATCCTGGGCATTAAATTTTAATCGGCTTAGTAAATAAAGAGAATCATACGTGTAGACATAATCCCGGCGGTTTTGCTTTGTCAGGTTGATTCCTGCTGCCCATCTGGCAAAAGGTGAGAAAAACGGCCGGTTAATATCTATGCTTTTTCTAAAATTCCCGGATTCGTCTGATCCATAATGTAAAGTGCTGTTAATATAGGTGTTAACTATATTTGGAACAAAATATCTTGTGCTATATGCATAGTTGCCTGAAGTGCGGTTCCATGCCACATCGTTCTGGAATTCATGTCCTAATCCCATAAAGTTCCTGTCCAGCAGGTTAACATTGACATGTGAAGCAGACGCAGCTCCTGCAGGAACTATACTCCAGTTATCCATTTCACGTATTAGAATATCAACAGAGTCGATACTGCCAGGAACGGCATTTACCTGGAATGAAACATCACGTACATACCTCTGACTTCGTATAAGGCGCTCCGATTCTTTGACCAGTAAAGAGTCGAAAATTTGATTCTGCCTGATCAGCAACAAGTTGCGGATGGCAATGGGCTGGGATTTTACATGCAGCTTATTGCCTGTTCGTGGCAAATAGTACTGTGGGCTATAGTTGGTATCGGCTATTGAATAACCAAAAGGATCCAGTGTCTGGATAATAATATACCTTATGTGTTTCCCTTCATAGGTAGCGTATGATCTGTATATCAGTCTCTTGTGAGGTGTATTTTTTATTTCTTTGCCATCCCGGCTTTTCGCGGCCGGGTTGAAGATGAGAAGGTAAACCAGGCGGGTATACTTCCTTCGCCCGGAATATGCCTCGATGTTTTTATAAATATGAGTTGAATCAGTTTTTAGTGTAGGTAGTTGGGCAAAAGTTAAGTTGCTCGTCAGCAATGAAACAAGCATAAGAATGGTAGAAAGTTTTAACCACTTTTGCATATAGGGATGAATATGTTTGTGTTACCATGTGATTCCAGGTATCGCAAATTTTATATTTACTTTTATTTCTTGCCGTCTTCTGTTTTTTTCTGGTTGGAGTCATCCTTCTTTTTTTCGGCAGCTTTAGCCTTACGGTTAAAATAGCCTTTGAAAAGAATACTGTGTTTGGCTGCATTCATGTTTTCGTCCAGGCCTTTGGAACTCTGTTTAAGATTCACAATAGTTTGGTTTAAGTTCCCCGCTATGGTTGAGTCTTGTATTAATTTGCCGAGTGTTCCTTTTCCGCTGTTTATTTTAATCATTATATAGGCCAGCTGCTGGGTGATAATTTCCGCATTGCTAGCCGAAACCTGCAAACTGGCCATAATGGCATCTGTTTCTATGGGCTCTGTTGATGCAAGACGCTCACCTTCTTTCACTACGGCGGCTGCTGAACTACCCTGGGTAATGATTAACAGCCTGTCCCCAATCAGCCCCTCCGAGCCAATGGCTACTTCGCAGTCCGACTTTATGAATTTCTTCACTTCCTGTTTGACGAGCATATCAACCCTTACCGTTGAATCGTTGATAATGAATATATTATCTATAGTTCCCACGTTGATACCCGAAAACCGGATATTATTTCCAACCTGCAGGCCGCCCACGTTATAAAAAGTGGCTGTTAACTTAAATACCGGGTTAAACAGGTTTTTCTGCTTCCCGATAATAAATACGGCCAGTACAAATAGAGCCAGTCCCCCGGCAACGAAGAGGCCGAGGCGCACTTTGAATTTTTGAGTATGTGAATCCATGGCTGATTTTGATTTTAAATTGTAATTATCTGTTACCATTTGAAGAAAGCCCTGATCTGCGGGTCGGATGAATTTTCGAATTCGGCTGCTGTTCCCTCCATGTAAACCGCACCTTCCTGGAGCATGATCATGCGGTTGGCCGTATTTTTGGCACACTTTATATCATGCGTGATAATGATGGATGAGGTATGGTATTTTTCGCGGATTTCGTTCATGAGTGAACTTATCTCATCCGATGTAACGGGATCGAGGCCTGTTGTAGGTTCATCATAAAGCATAATCCGGGGATCCACGATGAGTGTGCGGGCCAGGCTGATCCGTTTTCGCATGCCTCCCGAAAGTTGTGCCGGCATTTTATTCAAAGCATCAGCCAGCCCGACATTTTCGAGAACTTCGGCTACTTTGGCGTTGATTTGGATTTCTGAGAGATCTCTTTTTATCCGCCTCAGGGGGAATTCCAGGTTTTGTTTCACGGTCATGGAATCGTACAAAGCGCCGCTTTGAAACAGGAAGCCGACTTTTTGACGTAATTCGCCCAATTCTTTGTCGTTCATTTCCAGGACGTTTTTCCTGAAAACGTCGATAGAACCGCCATCCGAATTCAGTAAGCCGACTATGCATTTTACCAGTACCGATTTTCCGCTGCCCGACTTGCCAAGGACCACCAGGTTTTCACCCTGGTAGAGTTTCAACGACACGTCAATCAAAACCTGCTGCGTACCAAACGATTTCTTCAGGTTGTTGATTTCAACAACTGCTTCGTCGACCTCCTTTTTACCGGTGCCTGTCACCTGGGTATCTGCCTTCGGAATGCTCATAATACCAGCATATCAGTTATTTGTACTGCAATTACATCAACCACCAGCACAAGGAGGGAAGCCAATACTACCGCTGAATTAGCGGCTATGCCAACGCTTTCGGTTCCACGGCCTGCATAGTAACCCTTATAACAGCCAACCAGCCCGATAACTGCACCAAAAAAGAAAGTCTTAATGAAGGCCGGCAGGAAGTCAATAAACCGGATATGGCTGAAAGCCTGGGAGAAAAACAAGGTAAAGGATACTTCACCTTTCAGGTTTGCTCCTGCCCAACTTCCCAGTATCCCCAGCGCGTCGGCATATAAAACCAGGAAAGGTATCATCAGCGTTGCGGCCAACACGCGGGTGACAACCAGGAATCTCATGGGATTCGTCGACGAGACTTCCATGGCGTCAATCTGTTCGGTCACTTTCATCGAGCCTAATTCAGCTCCCATCCCGGACCCGATTTTCCCCGCGCAAATAAGTGCCGTAATTACGGGCCCCATTTCCCGGATTAGCGATACCGTAACCATGCCCGGAAGCAAGGTCACAGCTCCGAAAGTAACAAGTGCAGGACGTGATTGAATAGTAAGAACCAGTCCCATAATGATCCCGGTGACTGAGATCAGTGGGAGGGCCTTATTCCCGATCTGGTAACATTGACGCAGGAATTCTTTAAATTCGAAGTCGCGGGAAAATGTTGCTCTGAAGATTTGTGCGATAAACAAGATAACATCTGCAAAATCAGTCAGAAAACTATTTGCTTCTTCAGTCTTTGCCAGGGTTTTTTCACTTAGCCTGCTCATTGACTGTACTGTGGCATGCCGGATCTTGGGAATGGCCTTTTTTACAGGTATTACAGGATTAAATTTCTTGATTGATGGCATGTCGTCTGTGTTTTGTTTTTTTGCTCCGGATAAGGATTTTTGTTTTTCTGAGGTAAAAAACTGCTTATCTGTGCAGTATAATTTATATACAAAAGTATAGGGGTTTGCCTGCCACAGCATTACATAACTTTTGAATTAAGTTACATGCTTCACACGTGGGGGCAGACCCTTTGAATGGATAATAATCCTAAGGGTATTTTATTAATGACCGATGGAATCGGTACTGGCGGCTTTGGCTTTCTTCCTGAAAAATCCCCTGAGCAATATATTTTGCTGTGCGGCTTCCAGGTCCTGGTTTAACTTCACAGAACTGCTTTCCAGGTTTTTAATGGTTTCTTTCAGGCGGGCACCCGATTCTTCATCGTGAAGCAGTATACCTACCGTAGTATTGGGATTGCTGCCTGCCTTTTTCAGATTGGTTATAAACAAAGAAGCCGTGTCAGCCATTTTTTGCAATTGAAAAACCGAAGCTTTTACAGAATTGAAAACCAAGGTGTCGGTTGTTAATTCATTCGCCAGAGTTCCTTTTTTATTCAGCCCTTTACTGAAGGTGCCGAGTGAACCTATTAACTGATCAGCCTTTACTGAGGCAAGCCTGAGCGAAGCCGTGGCAGCATTGATGTTAGTATAAACTGCATCGTCTTTAAGTAATTTCCCGATAGTGCCTTCACCCGCTGCCAGGCTCTTGCTGATTACTTTAAAATCGGTGGTGATGGCCAGGAAGTTTTTATTGTTTTCCTGAAGGGTATTAATCATATCTTCTGTCGAAAATGTCTTTTCCACGTTAAGGGTGTCCCCGTCCTGTACTTCGGCAAACCCGGGTGAGCCGCCGTAAATAATCAGTATTTTATTCCCTATGATTCCGTCGCTGCTTATTTTAACCTTCGCGTCTTTGCGAATATATTGCTGGGCCTTAGTCTCAATCTTCATCAGGACCTGCACCTGCGATTTTCCATAAAAATGAACACTGCTCACCGTCCCTATTTTAACACCCGAAAACCAGATATTATTCCCTTTTTGCAGGCCGTTTACATCATTAAACAGGGAAATTACTTCCATTTTTTGTTTAAAAGTCTCATGCAGGTTACCAACCATGAGGATTCCACCAACAAAGAATAGTATTCCTATGCTGACGAAAAAGCCCACTAATATGGCGTGCCTGTTAGGTGAATCATTCATGGCTTATTGTATAAAATTGTAATTGAAGAATCCTTTTATCTGCTCATTGTCCGTATCGAATACTTCTTTAAAAGTCCCGACTTTTAGAAACCTGCCGTCGTGCAGCATGGCAATACGATTGCCCGTGTTTTTAGCACAGGTGAGATCGTGGGTTATAATGACTGAACTGGTATTGTATTTCTGTTGCACTTCATTGATTAGCTGAATGATTTCGGCACTTGTAACCGGGTCGAGGCCCGAGGTGGGTTCGTCGTACAACATGATTTCGGGTTTCAGGATTAAAGTCCTTGCGATGCCGATTCGCTTGCGTTGCCCTCCCGAAAGATCAGAGGGCAGTTCGTTTATTTTAGAACTTAGCCCAACTGCTTCCAGCACTTCTTCGACAGCCTCTTTAATATCCTGTTTAGTAAGGCTTTTCCTGTTCATGGTTAAAGGGAAGGCGAGATTCTGGAACACATTCATACTGTCGTACAAGGCACTGCTCTGGAACGAAAACCCGATGCGCAACCGCAAGGCATCCAGCTCTTTGCGGGCCAGTTTGTCAACGTGTTCTCCCAGCACTATCACTTCACCTTTGTCGGGCTTGAGCAGACCCACTATAATTTTTATCAATACCGATTTCCCGGTACCTGATTTTCCGAGCACAGCCACATTCTCTCCTTTAAAAAGATGAAAATCAATGCCTTTTAAAACGTGTAATTCAGCGAACGACTTATATAGCCCGCTGATGGAAATCGCCAGCTCCTTCTTGTTTGCAATATGTTGACTATTTTTTTTCATCATCTTAAAAATATCTGATCCAGTTGGCTACCTGTACAATGATGAGTTCCTCAAGGAAAATGAGGAACATGGCAAGTACCACCGCCTGATTCGCTGCTTTGCCCACCCCACGGGTACCCTGGGTGGCATTAAATCCTTTGTACGCTCCTACCATGCCAATTGTAAAACCATAAGCCAGCGATTTGGAAACAGAAGTAAAAATATCGAGGAAGCTGATGCTTGAAAATGCACTTTGATAGAAGGTGATAAGGCTCATGGATTCCTCGCTGTGTACATTTACAAACGAACCCATAAGCCCGACAAAACTGCAATACAATGCCAGAACAGGTATGGTGATTGTAGTAGCGATCACCCGGGTGACTACCAGGTACTTAAAAGGATTAATAGCCGATACTTCCATGGCATCAATCTGCTCGGTTACTTTCATGGAACCCAGTTCCGCACCTATACTGGAACCGACTTTACCCGCGCAGATAAGCGCAGTTACCAGGGGCCCCAATGCCCTGACAATAGCTATGCCAATCAGGGAAGGAAGCCAGGAGGTTGCGCCGAAATCTTCGAGCGAGGGACGCGATTGCTTGGTGAATACGATTCCGACAATAAAACCCGTAAGCGTTATCAATGCCAGCGATTTTAAGCCTACTTCGAAGCATTGGTTTATGACTTCGCGGAGGTGAAAAGGTTTTTTGAAGGCTTCTTTGAAAAACAACGCGCTAAATTTATAGGCGCTGCTGACACCTGTAAAAAACAAATCGGTACCTTTTGAAAACAGGTGCTTCCTGTGGGTTAAAATTGCCATTTAGCATGCTTGTATTGTAAAAATGACCGGATTAATAGTAAAGACTCAAGACCTTACCCGGTTAAAACCTTATGTACAGGTTGTGAAAAAGGTTGTTTAACGTAGTATCTTTTCCCCCGGAAATTCCTGGAGCAAAGATGCATTGGTATGATTGGTAAAGTATTACAGAACTTTTTGAATTAGTTACATGATTCACACTTCGGCTGAGGTTGTGGATGCAACTTAACTAGCCATCATTTCTGATTTCTCAGCCTCAATGAAAGGTAATATGCGGCTAATGATCAGAATATCAATTAGTATGATGTTAATAAAAAGGTTCGCCTTTAGGATTTGGCCCGGTGAGCCTGAGTTGACAGCTTACTATTGTTTGACCTTGTATTTTCTCCGGTATTTTTGAAACAGGTTTCGGGGCGCCTGGTCATTTAATTCATTCATTTTAATATAGGCTTTCATGATATCGTCAGGGAATTCACCCTTGTAAATGATTTGGTAGTACGAAAATCCATTATAAGGAATCATGTCCTTTTCAGCTGAAAATCGTATCCGGTTCTCCAAATTTCTCTCCTTAAAATAAGCTATAAAGGCGGTTTTCCTGTCATGTTTCAGTTGTTTATATTTAGCCTCTACAAAACTCACACCAAGTAAGGTTGTGCATTTGTCCTGGACCGTAAACAGCATTGAATCAGCTGTATGTATATTTAGATATCGTATAAACTGAGCATCTTTAACCGACATTTTTTCGACCTTGTCGGAATCTATATTGCTGAAATACGATTCGTTTCTATGTGCTACCGTCCGGAAATACTTTTTTTTAGCTTCATAAAACAGTATGTATTCTTTTTCTTTCGCGGTATACTGCTGTGGCATAATCGTTATAGTTGCATCAGGATTGTCTGCCAGGAATTCAGCCATTTTTTTGATAAACTTTTCCTGCTCCTTGGTAAGTGAACTTTTTCGCATGGGCCATTTCATGGTAAGCGATTTTTCGATTTCAGTTTCTGTATTTTTCACTTCCATCCGGTATGGAGTGGTAGCCGGTTTAATAAAAATATTCCCGAGCACATCCATAAGGACGTCATGCAGGTGAAATTTCGGATTTTTCAGGTCACCGCTTATAGGAACCTCATAATCAATAACATTGCCGCGCTCGCGGGTAAAAGCCATAATCAGGCGCATAGGCAGCCATTTTGTTTCTTTGTTTTTGACCCGTTTTGTTAAACGGGGATCGATCAGGATCAGGTGATTATCGCTTTTTATATTTCCGTTTCGCACAGTCCATTTCCCGCTTAATGAAAGAGTACCCCTATCGACTGGAAAGGAAGTGTAATGAATCAAATAGGGATTAAACATGGCAGCAGGTATCTTTCGAAGGTGGAAGTCAAGATCAAAGTCTGAACTGTCGTTCGGATTTATACTTAATGCTACAGTTACATCTCCATAGGGCATGATGCCTGATTTAAAGGAAACGCTTACCATTTTTCGATTCTTAGTAATGGAATCAGCCAGAATATATAGTGGGTTTAAATGTATGGAGAGTTTTTCGCTCATCGAAAAGTCACTATATTCCAGGTTACCACTATAAATGGCGAGCCGGTTGATCTTATAATTGCTTCGGAAGAAGTTCTTCGACAGCCGTTTTATATAATTGCCGATTTCGAGAACCAGGTTAAATTTTGCGCCTGGGGTCTGGCCAACCTCTGCCTTGCTCGCTTCCGAAACAAACATACGTGAAAGGTTATCCAGGTAATCATATTGCTCATACTTGAAATATGGGTTATTGAGGGAAACCGAATCGAAAAGATATTTATGATTCTTGGGACTGAGTTCGAATATGGCCAGGGTCAGCTTTTGGAAAGAGGCATAATTATCACCTGGCTTTTTACCGGTTCGGAAATCATTGATAGCCAGCAGCCCCCTGAACGTTACATTCTCCGCGGTATTAAAACTGCCTTTAACATTCAGATCCGCATCGATGTTTCCGTTGAAATATCCAAAGTTGGTCAGTTCTTTCAGGTATTGTTCCAGGATTTCCAGGTCGAATTTCTGTGCGACGACGGCTAGCCGGTAATCCAGGGTTTTAATATTGATGGTAAAATCACCCTTCATGTTTCCGCTTCCAATACCCGACACAAAGGAATATTTTGCAGCGATTATATCTGAATCCCAATGAATTCCCCGGATCTCGATATTTACGCCGGTGATAAAGTAATTTATAGGGGTAACCCTTTCGCGGTAATAAAATTCCCCGTCAGTAATTTTGATACTGAGAATACTAAAATGGACAGGTGTGGTGATTTTTTTAGAATCTGCTTTGGAAGTAAATTTTCTGATAAGATCATCGAAATTCAGATTCTTATCAACCTGGATAATAATACCTTGAGGTTTATTGAGTGTTAGCTCACTTATTTCATAGGCCCTGGCGAACAGTTTACGCATGGTAATATTTGCATTCACTCCTTTTACTGAAAGGAAAATGCTGTCACTGTGATATTCATGTATTTTAAGATTTTCGAAATGAAAATTGCCGGTAAACGGGTTCACATATGCCCAGTCCATGGTGATCTGCCGACCGGTATATTTCAAATCATACTTTTCGACCAGGTATTTTGTAATAGGTGATATAAACAAGATTACCAGCCCTGCAAAAACAATAACTACACCTGCCAGTATTAGCAGTGCTTTTAGCAATTTATGCTTGCTGATCCGGTGCAGTATGAACCGGCAATGGAGCCTGACAGAAGCTATCATGCTCCGGTACAGTGGGATCGTTGTTTTTTTTATTTCCTGCATCTTCTTGGTTTATTCCCACCAGGGCTTTTCACCCTAAGCTAAAAATTTCTGCAAAATTCCGTTTCATTACTCTGGTTTCTGTTACATAACTTTTCAACATAGTTATATGATTCACACATTGCTGTGGGGGACTCTACTCCAGGATAGTTTGACCCTGGAAACCGCTGCAAGGATTTGGAAAGGAACCGGCATCCCTGAAACCTGCATTGCCTCGACTACCTGTTTGGCGGCGTTTCTGCACGGGGGTTAGACTCCGGTATCCGATTCATCTCAAATTCTAAAATCCAGGCCGTAATCCACCTGAAGGAAAGCGGGGCAGACCCCGATTCTTGAAACTTGGGAGGCTGGATCATTAGCGGACCAGGATTCTTTTCATTTGCCAGGAACAATGTCCGACCAGCAAGAAAATCATTTCAAAGTTAATTCTTATTAAAAAGAGCGTGCATGCGATCCTTATATACAGGAAGCCGTGACAGCCTCAACCCGGGATGTGTGAATGATGTAACTCTTTGGGAGAATTGTATAACAGTTTGGGATACAAAATGATAGTCCTTTGCACTGTGAAAATTTATTCACACTTTAAAACGAACAACATGAAAACAACAAGAAAACGATTATGGATGACCTCAATCGTAGCCTCCTTATTACTGGCAGCATTGATAGGCGGATGCAAAAAAGACGAGTACGTTGAAATCGTTGGAGTATGCCCGGTTGTGGAATCGACAAACCCTGCTAATGCCGCTACAAATGTACCCATGAACCAGATTGTTACAGCAACTTTCAATGAAGAGATGAATCCCGTCACAATCACCCAGTCCTCGTTTACATTAACAGGGGGATTAAAATCGGGTGTCCCTGTTCCAGGTATTGTGTCCTATGACAATACACATGCAACCTTAAGCTTTGCACCAACTGCGAATCTCTCACCTAACACAACTTATACGGGTACAGTTAAATCGACCATTAAAGATTTAAAGGGCAACGCCTTGCAAACCAATTATGTGTGGACATTCAGCACGGGTGCTATCCTATCGCCTACGGTTATTACAACCGACCCGGTAAATGCCGAAACCGGTGTGTTCATTAATAAAGTTGTTTCAGCAACTTTTAGTATACCAATGGATCCTGCTACTATTACGGCAGCTGCCTTTACCTTAAAACAAGGCAATTTATCAATTGCAGGAGTTATTTCATATTCCGGTGTAACAGCCTCTTTAACTCCTGGCAGTAACCTGGCACCCAATACTGTTTATACCGCCACCATTGCCACTGTGGCTAAAAACCTGGCGGGCACTACGCTTGAAAGTAATTATGTGTGGTCATTTACTACCGGTTCTACTTTAGGGCCAGCCGTAATTTCGACTGACCCTACAAACAATGCCATCGGTGTATTACTTGGAAAAACAGTTACAGCCACCTTCAGTATGGCAATGGACCCCTTAACTTTCACTGATTTAACCTTCACGGTTAAACAAGGTTTAACAACTGTGGCAGGAACTGTTTCATATACGGGTGCAACGGCATCCTTTATCCCTACTGCTTTATTGACACCAAACACTTCTTATGTTTGTACGATAACAACCGGGGCTAAAAATGTTGCAGGAATATCCTTGACCAGTAATTATGTCTGGACTTTTACAACCGGATCGTTTGTGCCTCCGACAGTTATTTCAACCGACCCGGCAAACACTGCCACGGGAGTGATTCTCAGCAAAAAAGTTACTGCAACATTTAGTGTACCAATGGACCCGTTGACCCTTACAGGCACAACCTTCACCATAAAGCAGGGTACAACGCCTGTAGCCGGAACAGTATCATTCATAGGGTCTGTTGCAACCTTTGCACCAACTACTGATCTTTTGCCAGGTACCATCTATACGGCTACCGTTACCACCGGGGCTAAAAATGTGGCAGGTATTCCACTGGCATCTGACTATGTGTGGACATTTACTACTCTGACTTCCACATCGGCTCCCGTTGTCATTTTAACGGATCCGGCCGACAAAGCCCTGAATGTTGACCTTCTGAAGAACGTAACTGCAACCTTTAGTATGCCGATAAATCCTTTGACCATGATAGCAGCAAACTTCACCATTTATCATGGAACAACACCCATAGGAGGAGTAATTTCCTACAACGGTTCAACAGCAACTTTTGACCCGTTGAGCACGCTACTTCCAAATACTGAATATACCTGTACCATAACTACCGGTGTGCAGAGTATAGCAGGCACGCCAATGGCAGTCAATTATGTTTGGACTTTTGCAACTTTACCTCTGGTGGCTCCCGTTGTAATAACTACAAATCCTATCGACAACGCACTGGATGTAGATCTTTTAAAACAAGTTACAGCAACCTTCAGTATGCCGATGAATCCGGCTACAATTAATGCCTCTAACTTTACTGTTTACCATGGTACAACGCCTATAGCTGGAACAATTTCATACAACGGATCTACAGCTACTTTTGCCCCGGTAAGTACACTTTTATCAAATACTGTCTACACATGTACAATAAATACCGGTGTACAGAATGCCACGGGTATTCCGATGGTGAATAATTATGTTTGGAGTTTCACTACTTTATCTGTTTCAGCACCCATGATCATTTCTACCGATCCATTGGATAATGCTACCGATGTGGATCTGTCAAAAACAATTGCCGCGACGTTTAATACGCCGATGAACCCGTCGACAATAAATGCCTCTACCTTTACCATATATCATGGTACCACGCTTATAGGGGGTACAATTTCATTCAGCGGTTCAACTGCAACATTTGTACCTGCAAGCAGTCTTTTAGCTAATACTTTATATACTTGTACCATAACTACCGGTGCCCTTACTATAGCCGGCGTTCCAATGCTGACTGAATATGTTTGGAGTTTTACTACTGCTTCGGGTATAATTCCACCTGTCGTCATTGATCTGGGAACGGCTGCGATATTCGGAGCTTTCGGTGGAAATGCAGGGGTTACGAACCAGGGTATTAATACAGTTGTTCATGGAGCCATCTCCTCTACGGCCGCCTCTACTTTAATTACCGGGTTCCACGATGGTATGACCGGGGATGTATATACCGAAACTCCGCTTAATGTAGGTCTTGTAACGAATGGTATATTCACAGCACCTCCTTTTCCAGGGACGGCCACTTCGTTTGCAATCGCTACACAGGGCTTACTTGATGCCAACATAGCTTATAACAGCATCTCGCCTGCTTCAATGCCAGGTGGTATTGATCCGGGTGCCGGCGAACTGGGTGGATTAACTTTAGCCCCGGGGATATATAAATCAGCCAGTGGTACTTTTAAAATATCGAACGGACCTCTTACCCTGGACGCCCAGGGTGACCCTAATGCAACCTGGGTTTTCCAGACAGCAGCCGGCCTAACCGTAGGTATTGCAGGTCCTACAGGCGCTCGCAGCATTGTGTTGATTAACGGAGCCTTGCCTAAGAATGTGTTCTGGTATGTAGGTACCGCAGCCACCATTAACGGTGCCGGAGGCGGAATCATGGTGGGCACCATCATTGCTTACTCAGGAGTGACTTTCTCTACCGCCGGCAATGCCGTTCAAACGGTACTCAATGGCAGGGCCCTCTCACTGGTTGCTTCAGTAACTATGGTAAACACTACTGTAAATGTTCCTTCAAATTAGGCCTGGGATATTGGTTTAATTGCCAGGTGCCTTGTTCCCGCCACTGGGTGGGATGTGTATAAAGAAAATGTAACAACAAAACTAAAATGAAAAATATGAAATTAAAAATTAATTTACCAAAGGGATCGCGCCAAGCGTGGTCCCCTTATAGCCTGACCGTTAAAAGTATGATTATCGGTGCATTTATGTTGACAGGCTTCCAGGTTTCCCTCCAGGCGCAGGAAGTACAGTTCACCCGGCCTACATGGTTTTTTGGTGTGGCAGGCGGAGCAAATCTCAACTTCTTTCGTGGCTCGACCCAGCAACTGAATTCGGACCTTACAGTCCCTACCACCTTCCATGATGGTTTTGGTGCCGGACTGTTTGTTGCTCCTCTGGTAGAGTACCATCGTCCTGATTCCAGGCTGGGTTTTATGCTGCAGGCAGGATACGACAGCCGTAACGGCGATTTCAAAGAAGTAAAGACTCCCTGTAATTGTCCGGCTGATTTAAACGCAGACCTTAGTTATATTACCATTGAGCCCAGCCTTCGCTTTGCCCCGTTCAAATCAGATTTTTACCTGTATGGTGGCCCACGCTTTGCCTTTAATATCGAAAAATCATTTACCTACAAGCTGGGGATCAACCCCGCTTATCCTGACCAGGAGCCTACACCAGACGTGAAAGCTGATTTCAGTGATG